>CALXJL010000025.1 GCA_944388615.1 uncultured Clostridia bacterium | reverse complement strand
GTTGTTTCTCCTAATTGTGCTGTATCTTTTACTTTAAAATTAATCTTCAAAATATCTTTTTTAGCATTAACTGATGATAGCATTACAAACTTATTAGTTGATGTATTAAATGTTGGTATTTCACATCCTGGTAATTCTTCTGCTTCATTAAGCTGATCATCACTATTTGTAGTTAATTCTTCGAATACATTTGTATCATATTCTATTATTCCTTCTTCGTGTTCTATTGCTCCATTTTCATCTGAAATAATATTGTCCAGTGTTAAAGTTACTGAAACGGTTTCTCCTCTTTTTACTGTTGTTTCTGAAGGTAATAATATTGCATCACAATCCTGTACAGCATTTACTATATTAAAATTAGTTATAAAAATTGCAATAATTGCTACTAACATTATTTTATTTATTACTTTTTTCATATTCTTCCTCCACGACTATTATCTCTCTAATATACTGTTACACTATATATTATAAGCTGTATTTTATAATTAGTCAATGGATTTTTAAGTATTTGTTTCTTGTTCATATCCACAATTATTACAATAATGTGATTCAATATCTATTGTATTTCCACAATTAGTACATACTTTTGAATCTTTTAATCTAAGCAGCTCTGTTTTCGTATCTTTTATTTCTTCATTTAAGGCATCTATTTTTGTAAATAAATCTTTCAATTGCATATTCATTTCTATTTGTTCTTGTTTTTCATACATTTTATAAATCTTTTCCCCAATTTCTATATATAAATCCTCTATTTTGTCTTCATCATCACTAATTAATATTCTAAGTTTTGCTTCTTTTGCTATTTTACTAGTTTTATCCGCTGTAGCCTTATATGTTTGACTAGCTGTTTTTCCTATTTTTTCAAAAAAATTCATATTATCTCACCCTTTCTTTTAATAGTGTGATATGTATTTAATAATTTTATTCTTCTTTTTTACTTCTAGTCATTAAAATTTTTACAGCTTCTTTTGGTGCTACACCATTATATAGTACATTATATACAGCTTCTACTATTGGCATTTCTATATTATATTTTTTTGCAAGTTCATATGCAACATTTATATTATCTATACTTTCTATTGTCATTCCTACATGTTCTTTAGTCTCTTCTACCGAATAACCTTTTCCGATTAATTTACCAGCTCTCCTATTTCTACTATGCTCACTTGAACAAGTAACTATTAAATCTCCAAGTCCTGTTAATCCATAAAAGGTTTCTTGTTTTCCTCCCATTGCAGTTCCTAGTTTTGATATCTCTACTAAACCTCTTGTTACTAATGCTGCAAATGTGTTATCTCCTAAACCTAAAGCTACACTTATCCCTGCGCAAAAAGCAATTATATTTTTTAGTGCTCCACCAAGTTCTACTCCTATTACATCTTTAGATGTATATACTCTCATATTTTCGTTCATAAATATATCTTGAACATTGCTATTTAGATCATCGTATTTTGATGCTATTACTATTGCTGTAGGTATTCCCATACTTACTTCTTCTGCATGACTAGGTCCTGCAAATACTCCTATTTTATTATTTGGAAGTTCTTCTTCTAAAACTTGACTTAGAGTTTTTAAAGTTCCTTCTTCAAACCCTTTTGAACATATAATTACTGGTTGATTCTTTATATATTCTTTATATTGTTTTACAATATTTCTAGTAAATTTAGATGGTGTTACATGTAATATTAATTCACTCCCCTTTATTACTTCTTCCATATTTGTACTACAATAAATATTATCCAAAATTTCTATATTAGGTAAAAATTTACATTTTTTTTCATTATTTATTAAATCAGCTTCTTCTTTCATAAAAGACCACATTTTTATATTATAGCCTTTTTTAGCAAGGTGTATAGCTATTGCTACTCCCTAACTTCCACTTCCTATTATTGATATATTATTCATGTTTTTCCTCCATATATAGACCTTCTACTTACTAAAATTTAATTTATTTTCTTTCCCATCTAATAATCTTTTTATATTTTCTCTATGGTTAAATACTACTATTATAGCTAAAATTACACTATATATAAAATAGTTTCCTTCAACTAAATAATGTTCAGAAATAAATATTGTTAGTACTGGGTATAAAATAGCTGCTCCAACTGATCCTAAAGATACCATTCTTGAAAGTGCTATTAAAACTATTGCAAATACTAAACATATTAATCCTATTTGCCAATTAGTTAATATTAGTATTCCTAAAGATGTTGCTACCCCTTTTCCTCCTTTGAATTTATAAAATATTGGAAATGTATGACCAAGTACTACAAAAATTCCTGCAATTTGTATTAATAAAGCTCTATCTATGTCTTTTATAATATTTCCAACTATGTATGCTATAAGTATTGCAACTATTCCTTTTAATATATCTCCCAATAATGTTAATCCAGCAGCTTTTTTTCCTACTGTTCTTAATACATTAGTTGCTCCAGAAGCCTTACTTCCTTTATCTCTTACATCTACTCCTGCCATTTTTTTCCCTATTATTACTCCAACTGCTATACTACCTATTAAATATGATATTATTGCTATTATTATATATACTGCCATAATTATCCCTCCTTATTCTTTTTCTCTTTTTTCTCTTACTATCATTCTTACTGGTGTACCTGTTAAATCAAATTCTTTTCTTATTTGATTTACTAAATACCTTTCATATGAAAAATGAAATAAGCTTTTATCATTTACAAATACCACAAATGTTGGTGGTTTTGTTGATGCTTGTGTCATATAAAAAATTCTAAGCCTTTTTCCTTTATCTGTTGGTGGTTGAACTATTGCTATTGCTTCATTTAGAACTTGGTTTAATACTGAAGTTGATACTCTCATTGCATTTTTATTTGCAACAGTATTTATCATCTCATATAGTTTATGCACTCTTTGTCCTGTTTTTGCAGAAATAAATATTATTGGCGCATAAGATAAATAAGATAATTTATTATATACTTCTTTTTTATATTTATCTACTGAATAATTATCTTTTTCATATTCATCCCATTTGTTTATAACAATTATTATTCCTTTTCCTGCTTCATGTGCTTCTCCTGCTATTTTTGCATCTTGATCTGTTACTCCTTCATTTGCATCAATCATAAGTAAGCATACATCTGATCTTTCAATAGCAAGTAATGTTCTCATAATACTGTATCTTTCAATATTTTCATTTACTTTAGATTTTCTTCTAATTCCCGCTGTGTCTATAAATATATATTTTCCAAATTCATTTTCAAATTCTGAATCTATAGCATCTCTAGTTGTTCCTGCTATATCACTTACTATTACTCTATTTTCTCCTAGTATTTTATTTACTAATGATGATTTTCCTACATTTGGTTTTCCTATTATTGCTACTTTTGTTACTAATTCTTCTTCTGGATTATAATTGGACTCAGGTAAATTATCTACTATTGCATCTAGTACATCTCCTATTCCAATAGTATTTGCTGCTGAGATGGCAATAGGATCTCCTAATCCTAAATTATAAAATTCATATATATCGTCAGATACTTTTCCATAATTATCTGCTTTATTACAAACTAAAATAATGGGTTTTCCAGATTTTTTTAGCATTAAGGCAATATCTTTATCTGCTGATGTTACTCCTGCTCTTATATCTGTTAAAAAAACTATTAGATCTGCTATATTTATTGCAATATCTGCTTGTTCCTTCATTTGAGAAAGTATTATATCATCTGATTTTGGTTCTATTCCTCCTGTATCTATAAAAGTAAAGTATTTTCCTCTCCAATTTGCCTCTGCATATACTCTATCCCTTGTTACTCCAGGAGTGTCTTCTACTATTGATATTCTTTTTCCTATTATATAATTAAAAAATGTAGATTTACCTACATTGGGTCTTCCCACTATTGCTACAATTGGTTTTGACAATGTTATCACCTCTTTTTGCTATCTTTTTACGCCTACATTTTATAACAAAAAAAGGTGTTAGTCAATTTTTATACACAATATTTCCAATCCTTTTTGTACATATTCATTTTTCATAAATATTTCCCATATAAGTCCTGTTAAATAATTTTCGATCATAATTAAACTTATTCCTTTATTAATACCTATGCATTCTTTTGCAAACCATGGTCTATTTCCTTCTAAGTTATATCCATCTTTAAAACCATATTTACACCAAATCTCTTTAAAATTATTATAATAATATTCCAATGTTTCTATACATTCTTTTGGTGCAAAAACAATTGAGCCTGCAGCTCCACAAGGAGGTACTGTTCCATCATTTTCTTTTTGTAAATCTGTAAAAGCTGGCATTGCACCAAATCCACCGGAATATCCTTTTGGTCCAACACATGGAGTTAATCCCCATGATTTATCACCAAAGGTTTTAAATCTATTTTTGTTATCTATACAATACATTCTATTTGCAAGTGTTGCTTTAACTGAATTTTCAAACCAATCAATTCCATTTTTATCTACTCTATTTCTAAAATCTATCCAAGCATGAGAATATTGATATGTAAATAATGTCCCACAATATGTATATATTATATTTTTTATATTACCATAATCTCCACATGGTTTTAATATACTATCATACATGCTTTTATCAATAGGATGTGTTGGTGAACTAACTCCTAAAACATATAGCATAAGTTGTTCTGCATACATATCCCATTGTCCCCAAAATCCTCTTTCTGGAGAGTATCCCATATAAAATTGATTTTTACTTTTATCTGTATACCAATTCCAGTTAATATTTTTATATAATTTATCTGCTTTATTTTTTATTTCTCTTCCAAAAAACTCACCTGCTAAAATTACACCACAAATAAAAATAGCTGTATCTATAATAGACACTTCACAATTCCATTCTCTTTTTCCTGTTTTCATATTTAAAAAGTGATAATAGAACCCATTAATATTCTCTATATTTTCTAGAAAATTATCTAAAGTTTTATTTACCCTATAATACGCCTTTCTATAATTTATCCATTTTCTTGTAACACCTATTACTAATGCTGCAAATCCATATCCTACAGATGCAATACTAGCAATATCAGGTGCTAATTCTGATTTATCTCTAACTAAACCATATCCTTTACTATTTTTCTCTAAATTAGCTTCTTTAACAAAAAAGTAAAAGCTATGTTTAAGTTCTTTTTTTAATAATTTATTACCATAAGATTTAATTATCCTTTTCACATTACCCCCTCCTATTTAAAAATATTATAATATTTTTAATATACTGAAACAATGGAAAAAAAAGGATGAACTTTGAGAACATCCTCAAAGTTCATCTATAAATGATTCAGCAGCATATCGGAGAAGCCGCTGATATGGCAACCACAACTTGTATAGTTGCCTTTCGTTTATTGTTGACTTGCACTTAAAATCCTTATCAGGAATTAGTGCTTTCCCACCTGTCGGACGCTCTTCAAATGATAACAAGCATCCATTTGGACCTAGCAGTGAGCATTCTGTAGATCCATCCATCTTAAAGTCAAGGATTTTTCCTCCTTTACGCTTCGGCCGCAAGTACAAAAATCCTGCAGAACTGGCTATGGATATGTATCCTGTCAGTTCGATTTTTGTTATTAGACCAACTAGATCTAAATTTTCTAAATTAAGATCTGATGGTACATAACAACAAGGACCGGATTTGCAGCACCGTCCGCCGCACTGAGAACATACTGTTCTGTTCTCGTTATTGGTGATCATTTTTCCTCACCCTTTCTTTTGTTTTATAACTATATATTAACATAATTACAAGTTTTTTTCAAATAGAATTTTATTTGACATATTATACTTATTTGTGTATAATATGTATAGGAAATGAAACACAGAAATGTGTTGTCACATAAATTCATATTAAGACACTACATTGCCTGCCAAAGCTAAATGTAGTGTCTTTTTTTTATTCCTATAGTAAAAACTATACTATATATTTAACTAAAAAACAAGCGAACAAATCAATTTTTACAAATTTCTGTTCTCAAAATATTATTTACTAATTTTTATACTATTATCCATTTAAATCCCCCTTGAATTTTATCCCAAACTCTCATAATATGCATTATATAATTTAGAATAATAACCTCCTGTTTTTACTAATTCATTATGATTTCCCTGTTCTACTATTTTTCCATTATCTAATACAATTATTTTGTCTACTCCTACTATTGTTGATAATCTATGTGCTATAAATATTGATGTTTTCTTTTTAGATATTATATCTACTGATTTTTGTATAAGACTTTCTGTATATGTATCTATATTTGCTGTTGCTTCATCAAGTATAAATATATCTGGACTATGTGCAAATATTCTAGCAAATGCTATTAATTGTTTTTGTCCTTCTGAATATGAGTTTCCTCTTTCTAAAGATATTTCTTCTATTCCATGTGGTAGGGTATTAACAAATTCTGTTGCAGATGCTAAATCTATAGCCGCTTGTACATCAATATCTTCTAGAGGTTTGTTTAAACGTACATTATTTTTTATACTAGTTGCAAATATAAAAGGATCTTGTAATATCACTCCTATATGACTTCTTAAATTTTGTAAATTGATTTCTTTTATATTTATATCATCAATCAATATCTCACCTTTTTGAATTTCATAAAATCTATTTATTAAATTTGTTATAGTTGTTTTTCCTGAACCAGTCTTACCAACTAATGCAATACTTTCTCCTTGTTCAATCTTAAAACTCACATCTTTTAACACCCAAGTTTCATTATCATATGAAAACCATACATTTCTAAACTCAATTTTTCCTTTTATCTTATCTAATGTTAATCCATCCTTAAAATTCTCAAGATATTGTTTTTCATCTAAAATATCGTATACTTTATTTATAGAAACAACCGCCTCTTCTACAACCTCAACATTTTCTATAATTCTAGTTATAGGTTCGAATAATTGTCTTATATATGTAATAAATACATATATATATCCAACTTCCATTGTAATTCCCATCCAATTATTTGTACAAGCGCATACAATTAAAGCTATTCCCACATTTTCCAAAATTGTTAATAATCCTGGTAATAGTGCTTGTATTATACCTGCTTTTGATCTAGTATTTCTAAAATTTAATGTATATTCTTCGCATTCTTTTTGCTTTTCATTTTGAATATTAAATATTTTTATTAATTTTGCTCCATAAATTGATTCTGCAAAAAAAGTATTCATATAAGTTCTTATGACCTTAGACTTATCATATATTTTATTTAATATATTCATTAATACAACTGAAAATATAATTACAAATGGAATTACTGCAAGTGCTATAATACTAAGTTTAGCACTTAAATAAATCATCATTCCAATCATTGCAATACAAAGAAGTATATCTTTGAAAAATGTTGATATAACATCTTTAAATAATGTAGATATATCTTCAATATCATTGGTAATTCTAACAAATAATTTTCCTGCTGGTGTTTTATCATGAAATGGTATATTCGCATTTTGAGTATATTTAAATAGTCTATTTCTCATTGTATAAATTATCTCTTCACCCATCATATTTGTAGTTGTAGTCGCAATAAAATCTAATATATTGCCTATTATAACTATTGCTATATATATTGCTCCAATTCCACCAATTGTTAGAATGCCTTGCTCTACAATTCCTTTACTTAAATAATCATCTATAACTATTTCTATTAAATATGGTTTTATAATTTCGGCTATTCCTAGAATTAATGCAATAATAGAAACTATGACTATAGATTTCATATGCGGTTTTGCCATTTGATATATTCGTGAAAATGTTTTATTTTTCATTCGTATTTTCCATGATTTATATCATGTTCTCCTTTTGCATTATATTTAGGTTTTTACATGGCTCTACCTATAAACCTTTAAATTTTATGCAAAAATTTCCATCTTTTCTTTTGATGACTGCTGATTATAAAATTTTGTATACAATCCATTTTTTCTTACTAATTCATCATGTGTTCCTTGTTCTACTATTTTACCTGAATCTAACAAAATAATATTATCTGCATCTTTTATATCTGATATTCTATTTGATATTATTATACATGTTTTATCTTTTGTTAATTCTCTTACATTTTTCAATAATTTCTCCTCTGTTCTATTATCGAGTGCAGAAAATGTATCATCAAATATAACAATATTGCTTTTCTGTAAAAAAGCTCTAGATATAACAACTCTTTGCTTTTGTCCGCCTGATAGGTCAACACCTCTTTCACCTATTATTGTATGTATTCCATTTTTCATTTCTTGAATATCATCATTTATAAGTGCACTTTTTGTACTTTCTATTATTTCATCATCATCATAATCTTCCCTAAATAAACTAATATTATCTCTTAATGTTGTTGAAAACAAAAAATTATCTTGAGTAATATAACAAATATTTTTTCTCAATTCTATAACTGGTATATCATTTATATCTCTACCACCAATAAAAATTTTTCCGTTACTTACAGGGTATAACTTAAGAAGTAAATTCATTAGTGTAGTTTTTCCGCTTCCTATTGTGCCCATTATTCCAAGAGTCTGACCTTGTTTTATCTCTAAGTTAATATGCTCTAATGCCACTTCAATTGTTGATGCATAATTAAAACTTAAATCATTTATTTTTATATCCCCTTTTAATGAATCCATTGTTTTTTTATTATCTATGTAGATTTTTTCTCTTTCTAGACAAAAGAATTTATTTAATCTTTCACAAGAAATTTGTGCTCTTTTGTATCTTGCTATTATTCCTGGTAGCCAACTAAGTGGCCAAATTATTAATGATATATATCCATTAAATGTAACTAAATCTCCAACAGTTATTTCTCCTGTATGTACCAAGTTTGAACCATATATTAATGTTATTCCGAAACATAATCCTACACATATATTTATACAAATTGATAGTAATGTTGAATGTACATCTACTACATTATTACTTTGTTTTAATAATTTATTCTTTTTTATAAATTCCTTTAATCTATTTCTTTCTCCACAATATGCTTTAGTAGTTCTTATTGCATCTGTACTTTCCTGTACAAACTCGGATAAATCCGTAAAATATTTTTGTGCTTTTTTAAAACTTTTTTCGACATATTTTCTTATTTTTATAATTAAATATACTGTTATTAAAACTGGTGGAATTATTGCTAAAGTTAACTTAAGACTTACCCCTGTTATCATTACATACATTCCAATAATTGTTGTCATTATAATTCTAGTTCCATAAGATATTATTCTATAAAAAAATACTCTTATTTCTGTAACATCTTTTGTAATATATGCCATTAATTCACCATTTTTTATTTCCTGCAAATTTTGTAATTTTATTTTTAGAAATTGTTCAAATATTTTATTTTTTAAATCCTTTTCTAAATATCTAGATAAAAATGCACATAAACTCCTCCATGGTAATCTTAATAATAGTAATAATACAGCAATTCCAACTAAATAGAACACATTATTCATTATCTCTGTTTTGTTTTGATTAATATCATATAATAAATCTGTTATTTTACCTATTATACTTGAAGGATATGTTGAAAAATATGTATTTAGAATAACGAATACTACTATTATCAATAAATATATTTTATATTTTTTTATTATATTAAATAGTATTTTTCCCATTTTCTTATCTTGTGTTATTTGTTCATTCATTTGTTTAATCTCCTCTTTTATTTCCATGAACTTTAGGGACGTTCCTTAAAGTTCAAATTTAAGATGAACTTTAAGGAACGTCCCCAAAGTTCATGAGCACAAAATATATCAGTATAACTATTTGTATTATTAATATAAATGGAAATCCAATATAAAATCTTGCTTTTTTTGTTTTATGTCTAAATTTATACATTCCACAAATTCCACCTATACTACCTCCTATTAATGCTAATATTAATAGTGTTGATTCTTGTATTCTCCATTTGTTTTTTTCTGCTTTTTTCTTATCTATATACATTGCTAAAAATGTTATTAAATTTATACTTATTAAATATATTATTATATTTTTGATTGTGAATATTTCCCACATTTTTTTACCTCTTGTTACTACTTTTTCGGACTGATTATATCAAAACTATACTTTTTTTGACAAGGTCTTTTGGTAATTTATTACTTTATTATTGTAAAATGATGGATTTTATGTTATCATGTTATATACAATGTTTATTAAAAAATACATAATAAAGGAGAAATTAATGGAAAATTCGATTGATTATGTTGCTAAACTTGTAGCAGAAATTTCAAATAAATTTGAAAAAAATAATTCTGAGTTAAAAAGATTATATCTACTAAAAAATATTCTTGCATTTAAAATGATTGCAGCCAGAACGCCTGAATATCGCGGTTCTTTTGGAACAGGATACCCTTTTTATGCTCTAAAAGAAAAATTAACTGGTCAATTACCTATTATTGATGAACAAATTAGATATAATAATCAATTAGTAGACTTTGCAGATTCTAGTAGTAAGACTGATTGGAAATGTTCAGAATGTCTAAGTAATAATTATTATTCTATGCCTGATTTAAAACAAATTTGTAAACCTTGTCCATCTATGGATAATGAGTTAAAACCAAGGAAAATTATAAATAGATTACCAGATATCGATATGTGGATGATATGTGAAGATGGGCATGTTCCAGAAGCTAGTGAAAAATTGACAGAATTATTAAAACAATGTAATATGAATACATCTGATACTAATCCAATTCAAACAATTAAAGATACGCATGAAATAGTACAAAATATAGAAGATGGAATAATGCCTAAAAAGTTTTTACCTATAGATGCACATATAATTGAATACTCAAAACTTACATCCTTAATAAAACAAGTACCTTCTACTTTATTTCAATCATTTGAATCAAAAAGTATTCCATATTTACCTATACATCCATTATCACTAAGGAAACAGTGGCAATATGATGACGCGGCATATAATTTCATTCATGATTATTTGTCTAGTTTTACTGAATTTAATATTGATAAAGATTTAAGTCAATTATTAACATTTACAAGAGGTATTGTTTCAAATAATTTTTCAATGGATCAATTATATAAATTTCTTTTAGAAACAGGACCTGATTCAGTTAAAAGAAGGCATGAAAATCCAAATTTAAGATTAGCTTTTGAAAATAGAATTAATTCATGGAAAACAAAAAATAAAAAAGAAAAAGGAGAAGATGACGAATGTCAAAAATAATAGATTTACATATACACACAAATTTATCAGATGGTGAATTATCACCTAAAGAAATAATAGATGAATCAGTAAAAAATGGAGTAAGCACAATAGCTATTGCTGATCATGATACTATTGAGGCTTATAATGATGAATTATATAATTATGCAGAGTCTAAAAACATTAATATTATTAATGCAGTAGAAATATCTACAAAAACAAATAAAGTAGGTATTCATGTTCTAGGATATAATTTTGATATTCAAAATGATGAATTAAAACAAAAATTATTCGCTCTACGAAATGCTAGACATGTATATTTGCATAATGTAACAGCTAAATTAGAAGAATTAGGATATACTTCAAATGTTGAAGAATTAGATAAAATAGATGCAGTTACAAAAGCTCATATCGCACTTGATATTGTTAATAATCCTAAGAATAGTGAATTACTTTTACAAAATTTTAATCATATTCCTAGTAAAGGTGAATTTATTGAAACTGTAATGAATGAAGGCTGTCCTGCATATGTAAAAAAAGAAACAATAACTCCAAAAGAAGCATCAGAGTTAATAAGAAAAGCTGGTGGTAAAGTAGTTTTAGCTCACCCTGTTGCTTATAAATATGAAGATAATTTAGATATTAATGATATCCTTTCTCTAGTAAATGAAACAAAAGCAGATGGAATTGAAGCAAATTATATTTATATTGATCGTAATAATAATAAAATAAATGAAATAGATAAATGGAATAATTTTGCAAAAGAACATAATCTATTTGTAACTGTAGGTTCTGACTTTCATAAAAAAGATGGCATCCACCCTGAAATCGGTTTAATAAATGAAGATTTTTCTCTAGATGATTCATCTGTAAATGATATTCTAAATAATCTTTCTAATTAATACTTTGTTAAAAGTCCCCTTAATATTAAAGGGGACTTTAGTCTTTTAGTTTATCTCTTTATCTATTTCATTTATTATTTGTCTTAAAGTATCGGCACTTTTTTGCATCTTTTCTTTTTCTTCATCAGATAGTTTAAGATTAAGAATTTCTTGAATTCCATCTTTTGTTAAGATCGCTGGTACACCAATAAAAATATCTTTTTGTCCATATTCACCATCTAGATATGTTGATACAGTAAAAATTTCATGTCCATCATTTAAAATTGCTTTAACTAGATTGGTAAGTGCTAGACCTATTGCATAATAAGTTGCTTTTTTCTTTTCTATTATTTGATATGCTGCTTGTTGAACATCAACATATATTTCATCTAGTTTTGATAATTCTACATTTTTATCTTTTAATATATCAATCATGCTTTTACAACCTACATAAGCATTACTCCATGATACAAATGAAGAATCACCATGTTCTCCCATTATATAAGCATGAACATTTTTGCTAGAAACATTTAAATATTCCCCAACTAAATAGCGTAATCTTGCTGTATCTAATACAGTTCCTGAGCCTATAACTTTATTTTTAGGAAATTTAGATACTTTAGCTACGATATGTGTCATAATATCCACAGGGTTACTTGCTATAATAAATATTCCATTAAATCCTGATGCAACTACTTTTTGGGTTATATCTTCCATTATTTTTGAATTTGTTCTTACTAGATCCAATCTTGTTTGTCCTGGTTTTTGATTAATTCCTGCCGTAATAACTACAATATCTGCATCTTTACATTCATCATAATCTCCTGCTTTTACAGACATTCTAGCTGATGTACATGGTATTCCATGTGATAAATCCATTGCCTCTCCTTCTGCCTTTTCTTTTATTACATCTATTAATATTAATTCATTTACTCCACCTTGATTTACTAAAGAATATGCCATACTCATCCCAACAAATCCTGTACCAACTAAAACAACTTTTCTTTTTTCTATCACTTTATTATCCTCCTATCATGTTTTATTTGTTTACAAAACATTTATTATTATATCATTATGAAAAATACTTTTCAATACTTATTTTGTCTTCTTAAAGTTTATAAAAAAACAGAATATCAGTACTATTATCAATACTATTAAATAAATTGAAAATAAATTATTTCCTAATTCTGATCCATCTATTTTTTCTACATTTATCCTATATGTTATGGTTTCTTCTCCTTCTGCCTTAAGTTTTATTTCTATTATATTTTTTCCTATTTCTAAATTTTCATTTCCAGTGATTTCTATATTTACATCTTCTCTATTTGGAATAGCTTCAATATCTAATTTAGTAATTTCGTTTGCCTGAATATTAACACTATATTCATATATTTCACTATTAAAATCTGGTGATATTGTCATATTTTTTATATTTAACCCGTGTTAATCTTAATCTTTCTTTTTCTTTATTCACATTAATAGTATATCTTTTTGTATCCCCATTATTTGTTATAACATCTATATAAATTTTATTTTCTCCTTGCCCTATATTTTTATTCCCCTGTATATTTACAATTGCTTCTTCATTCTCAGGAATTGCTTCTACTGCTATTTCATTTATATCTTTTGATATGTTTAAATTATATTCTGTTATGTCCTTTGAAAAACCAGGTTCTAAATTTCCAACTGTTACATTTAATGTTTTTAAACTAGTGCTTTCTTGAACATTTAAATCTGCTGCAAAAGAATAATGTGAATTTACTATTGTTATTATACCGAATATGTATATACCTATAATTAATCTTTTTTTCATATATCTTTCCTCATAATTTTTTCTACTACTATTATTTCCCAAAAATAGTTTTTTATACTATATTTACACATTTACTTAATTTCGATATAATAATAGAAAATAATTGCAAAGGGATGATATTATGACAAGTTTTATGTTAAAAGTAATAGCATTAATAACTATGACCATTGATCATTTTTCTATCTTAGTATTAGAAGATTTTTCTGGTATTTTACGTGTTATTGGCCGAATTGCATTTCCAATCTTTGCATTTCAACTTGTAGAAGGCTATGTTCATACAAGTAATAAATATAAGCATTTTATGCTATTACTAATATTTGGAATCATTTCTCAAATTCCTTTTGGAATGGCCTTTTATCCATACTTAGCTGATAAGAGTTTAAATATATTTTTTACATTGCTTCTTGGATTTATGGCTATGTATTGTTATGACTCTTTTAAACTTTGGTTATCTACAAAAAAATCAAACTTTATAAAAAAACATAGCCACATTTTTTCAATTGTAGCTATGATTCCTTTTATAATCTTGGGTGAATTATTTCATGTAGATTATGGTTATTGGGGTGTTTTAGTTATTTGTGTATTTTATTTATTTAGAGATTGCAAAAAAACTTTATTACTACCTTTAGCATATTTAATAATATGTATTATCAAATATTATAAAGTGATTTTTACAAATAATATTCTTACACTAAATTTTGCTAATTTTATCACCACATATTTAACTATACTTATTATAGCTATGTACAATGGTAAACAAGGAAAAAAAGTAAAATATTTATTTTATATATATTATCCTTTACATATATTAATTCTTTATTTGATTTAAAGTAAACTCAGAGTTCCCAGAGTTTACTTTTTTCTTCTAATTATCCATCCCTTTTCACATTTTATAGGTAATTTTATTTTTACTGTTTGTCCTAATCTACCTGGATTTACATGATCTATTTCCTCATCTGTTTCTGAATCCCATAATTTATCTATTTTAAAAATTTCTACTTCTATTTGATTTGGTATAATTATTTCTAATTCATCTCCAACTTTTAATTTATTTTTTATTTCTATTAAAGATTTGTCTTCTTTATAATCTATTATTTTTCCACCAAATTCATATCCCTCATTATATTGTTTTCCTTCATATTCTTGAAAATCCTTATTGTTTCTATCATTAAAATAAAATGTTGTAAGACCTCTTGTTTTAGTTTTTTCTAATTCATTTAGATATTTTGTATAATCATAATTATCTGGTGATTCAAAATAATCATCTATTGCATTTCTATATGCATTTATAACACTTGCAAGATAATACTCTGTTTTTAGTCTGCCCTCTATTTTTACACTATCTACTCCCATGCGAATTATTTCTGGAATTTCTCTTATTAAGCATAAATCCTTTGAAGAAAAAATATATGTACCTTTTTCATCGTCTTCTACAGGCATCAAATTTCCTGGTTTGTTATGTTCTTCAACATATACATTATATGCCCATCTACAACTTTGTGCACAATCCCCAAGGTTTGCGCTTCTATTTGCTAAAAAATCACTTAAAAAACATCTTCCAGAATATCCAAAACATATTGCCCCATGTGCAAATATTTCTATTTCCATATCTTTTGGTGTATTTTGTATAATTGCTTTTATTTGCTCTTTATTTAATTCTCTTCCTAGAATTACTCTTTTAGCTCCATTTTTATACCAAAAATTTGCTGAATGATAACTAACTGTATTAGCTTGTGTACTTATATGTATTGGAACATTGGGTGCATATTTTTTTATTATTTCAACAACTCCTCCATCTGATACTATTATTCCATCAGATTTTAGATCTTCTAACATTTTAACCTGTTTAACTATCTCTTCATAGTTTTCATCCCATGCATAAATATTAAGTGCTGTATACACTTTTTTTCCCATTTTATGTGCATATTCAATTGTATTTTTTAAATCTTCATTTTGCATTCCTGCTCTGGTTCTTAAAGATAAATCCGATGTTCCAGCATATACTGCATCTGCTCCATACATAAATGCTGTTTTTGCTTTTTCAAATGTTCCTGCTGGTGCTAATAATTCTGGTTTTTTCATTTCATTTCTCCCTTTCTAATTTTCATTTTAGATATTGCGAGTCCATCTCCCACTTCTAGTATTTCTGTTTCCATATTTTCGTTTTCTGTTACTTCTTTTATATATTCTCGCAAATTTCTTACTGCTGTACGTTGTTTATGTTTATTATAATCACTAAGAACATATCCTTTATATAAAATATTATCTGCTAAAATAATACCTTCATCTGAAATCATTCTTATAGCTTGTTCTAAGAAAAATGGATATTTTCCTTTTGCTGCATCTATAAATACTACATCATATTTTTTATTTAATGTTGGTAATATTTCTACAGCATCACCCTCTATTATATTTATTTTATTTTCAACCTCTGCTCTTTTTATATTTTTTCTTGCATCTTCTGCTCTTTTTGCATCTCTTTCTATTGTATCTATAGTTCCATTTTCATTTAAATATTTAGAAAAACATATCGCTGAATACCCAACAGCAGTTCCAATTTCTAATATATGATTCGGCTTTTTTTGTATTAATATTTTATCTATTATTTCTAGTGTATCATCCATTATAATTGGTATATGTTCATCTAGAGCTTCTTGTTTTATTTTCGCTAATTCTATTATATTCACTTTTAATCATTCCTCAATATATAAATCTCTATTTTTTAATTCGTTATTTTTACCTTGTAATAAATTCTCAAAAAACATTACTAAATAATCAAATGTAGGATAAATTCCTCTTGGAATATTTCCATAATTACTTCTAACTAAAGCATTTCTAAAATATAAACTTTTGTTTTTAAACATATCATTATTAACATTAAATCCCATATTATTAAGATACTTTTCGATAAATACTGCTGTTGTTCTTGTATTGCCTTCTCCAAAAGGATGTACTTGCCAAATGCTTGAAGTGAATTTTGCAATATGTTTTATTAATTCATCTTTATTTAG
>CALXJL010000024.1 GCA_944388615.1 uncultured Clostridia bacterium | reverse complement strand
AATTCACTAAGAAGATTACTGCCACCTTTATTATTTGCAGCTCTTACTAATTCTGAACAACTTGCTAAGTTTTGCTCTTCTTCAGGTCTTGTTGCTATTAAATAATATATTAATGCTTTTAATAACATTTCTGCCATATCATCCCAATATGGATCTGAACTATCACTAGTTTTTTGTCCTTTTATTATCGTATTTGCTATAACATCTACATCTAATTCACTTGAAATATGCATTAATGGATTATATCCATCACTATACTGTGGTTGAACTAAGTTTAATACTTTTATTTCATATCCTTTTGATTGTAAATATCCTGCTGTTCTATCATATAATTCTCCTTTTGGATCTGTAAATACATATGAACCTAAACATTGATATGCATTTGGTATTGAATAAGCTGATGATTTACCAGCACCAGATCCGTCCAACTATAAGTACATTTATATTTCCCATTTTATCCAATGGCAAATAATTTTTTTCTGCTAATATTAATCCACTATTTTTGCTTAGTACTTTATATTGTTCTCCACCTTCGCACCAGTCGCTTGAGCCATGTTCAATATCTTTATATCCACCTCTATCTTTAGATTTAAATATTCCAATTAATGTAAATACTATAGTAAATATTGTAAACCAAAACCATGTTTTTAAAAACACTCCAAAATATCCGGCTTTAATTACTTCTACTATAGAAGATAAACTTGTTAGTGCTGGAATAAATGTATCTATAAATGTTGTTATATCTAGCTGTTCATTAATAGTTGCTTCACCTATTGAATAAGCTATAGGCGCAACAAGTACTATGGTTAAAATAAACCATAGTACTCCAATTATTATAAAAAGATTCTTACTATCTTTTATCGTCTTTTTAATTTTATTCATAATCACACCTTCTCTTTTTCTTTAGTGCTATTATTAATCCTTTTCATAGCTTTCATGTTCTGTAGTTCTTCTATTTGTTTTATCAGCTTTTTTAGCTTTATCCTCTTTTCTTTTTCTATTATTCTTTTCTAATCTTTCTAATTCATCTTTTGGTATATTACTACCATTTGGATTAGCTTTTTCACCATTTGGTCTACATATCTCTCCATATTCATTCACATATCCATCTAGTGCAGTAATACCTCCATCTCTTTCTATTTCTTCAGTAGATATTTCTCCTGAATATTGTATCTTCATCTCTTTATCTGTTTCCCATGATGCGCCATTAATTTCACGACACGAACCTCCATTTGTACGATTCATATTAAATAATTCCTCCTTTTAGTTTTACTTATCTCGTATTTCAAACGAAAAATAAGATTTATTTGGTATTAATTTACACTTTCCTTTTATTTCATTTGTATCTTTATCAAAATAAACTATTGGTTTAATTTCTTCTGTTGTTTCAGGATCTATTATAGCTATACTTCTTTTTATATTTGGTGTATATTTAAATTCTTTATAAGCGCCCTCATCTTCTGAATATAAAGTGTCAAATTTAATAGGAACTGGTCTTTTAGAAATTCTTATCTTATTTCCCTCCAGTAATCCCATATTAACAACAACTCTTTCTTTTGCAAAAGATAATATAACTAATTCTTCTTCTCTATCAGGCTCGTCTATAAAAAAGGTTTTTCTTGTATTATTTCCCCTAATCTCTTCAGAATATACTAATCTTTCAACTGTATATTTAGGTGCTTGTTTTAGAAGTTCCTCATCTGTTTTATTTATTCTATAAATAACTGTACTTACATTTTGAGGATCTGTAATACTAAAATATTTTCCTTGTATATTATCCATTTTTTTACACCCTTCCTTCTATGAGTTCTACATAGAGTTCTTTTGTAACAACTATACATTATTATATAGTTTTTATGGCAAAAAGTCAATAGTTTTTGCTATGTTATGTAAATTTATTTTTTACTTATCTTTTCTTGGATTAAATTTAGATATCTTACTTAATTTTGTATATATTTTCTCTTCTTCTTTAGACATTTCCTGTGGTACTACAATTTTAGTTTCTATAATAAAATCACCTCTAGTACCATTATGATTTTTATATCCTTTTTTATCAATTTTTATTTGATCTCCGCTTCCAACTCCTTTAGGAATATGAAGCATAATAGTCTCATCAATTGCATTTACTTCTATTTTGCTACCTAATGCAGCTTCCCAAGGTGATATTGCAATTTGCTTATAAATATCATTTCCCTTCAACTTATAATTTTCATCATCTTTTATCTTTACTTCTATTACTAGGTCTCCGTTTTTTCCTCCGTTTTGACCTTTTTTTCCTTGTCCAATAAGTTTAATTTCTTCTCCTGATATTATTCCAGAAGGAATCTCTACATCATATGTTTTTATGTTGCCACTAATATCTTTTAATCCTATTTTTTTACTATTTCCATAGAAAGCCTCTGAAATTGATACATCTATACTTGTTTCAATATCTTCTCCTCTTATAGGAATTCTTTTATATATTGCATTTCCAGAAACAATATCTTTTACATTTCCAAAAAACATTGTTTTAAAATTTGACAATATCTTTTCATTCTGTTTGTTCTTCTTATTTTTTTTAGCAATTTTACTATTCCAAATTCTATCATATTTTCTTTTTTCTTTTTTATCTGATAGCACTTTATATGCTTCATTAACATCTTTAAATTTTTCCTCTGCTAATTTATTTCCAGTATTTACATCTGGATGATTTTTCTTTGCCTGTTCTCTAAATGCATTTTTTATTTCTTCTGGAGTCACATTACTACTTTCTAAATTTAATATTTTATAATAATCTTTTACTATCATTTAACATCCCCCACTCATTTATGGTGATGAAATTATATCATATTTTTTGTAATTTGAAAAGATTTATTGTCGTTTTTTATGTTTTTTTATGAATCAAGGTCAGACCCCAATCGGACAAAATGTCCAATTAGGGTCTGACCTTGGTTTTATAAATTATTACTATCTTTCTTTTGTATTAATTTATTTCTTAGTTGAATACTATTAATGTGTATTATTTCATTTTTCTTTATACATTTTTGTATTGATTTATCTATTAATTTAATAATTGCTAAATCTATATCTTTATCTGCAATAATCCTTATTTCTTCTACTCCATCCCATTTTCTACCCTCTTCTATTTTATCTGCCACAAAAATTATTTTATCAAAAAAGCTCATACTAACATCGCCAGTTGTATGATTAATAATTGCCATACACATATCGTCTGTAAAATTATATCTTTTTTTACAAATGTCTGCTCCTATTTTTCCATGTAATAATCCTAGATTTTGCAATTCAGTTTCATCAGCTTTTATATTGTTTTCATTTACATAATTCAAAATTTCTTCCTTACTCATTTCTTTTGCTATATCATGTGCTAAACCTACTTTAGCGGCTTGTAACTCATCTTGCTTATATATGTTTGCTAATTGAATAGCTTTTCTCATCACTCCTATTGAATGATTAAATCTTTTCGTAGATAGTTTTTTTTGCAAATCCAGCATTATTTTTTTTAATAATTCATCTTCCATTTTATTCTACCTTCTCTTCCATCAATCATTTTTTATTTCATCAATTATTTGATTAAATTTCATTCCATTTGATGCTTTTACTAATATAAAATATTCATCATCTTTTATAATCTTATCTAATATTTCTATTGCTTCTTTATTATTACTTGCATAGTAAACATTGCTTTTATTCATTCCTCCTAAAACTGCTGTGTCCGCAATATTTTTTGCTTCTGTTCCTACTGTTATTAATTTATCTATATTGCATTTTGAAACTATATCTCCTATTCTTTTATGTAACTCTTGACTATACTCACCAAGTTCAAGCATATCTCCTAATACTGCAATTTTCCTTTTACCTTTCAATCTTGATAAATATTCAATTGCTGCTTTCATAGAATCATAATTAGCATTATAACAATCATTTATAATTGTACAATTATATTTTCCATCAATTATTTCCATTCTTCTTTTAGTTAGCTCAAATTCTCTTATTCCCTTTTTTATTTTTTCTATAGAAATATTTAATATACAACCAACTGAAATTGCACATAATGAATTATATACAAAATGTTCTCCTCCAACTGGCACAATGATTCTATATTTTACATTATTTATAACCACATCAAATTCAGATGAATATTCATCAAATTTTATATTTTTAGCCATATAATCACTTTCATTTTTTATTCCATATGTAATTATATTATACTTATATTTATTTTCTATTGCCCATTTATGTAATAAATCATTGTCATTATTTATTATAACTGTACCTTCTTCTTGTAATTGTTCAAGAATTTCCATTTTTGCTTTTAATATATTCTCTCTAGACCCCAAATTTCCTATATGCGATGTACCTATGTTAGTTATAACCGCAATTTTTGGTTTTACAATTTTAGTTAATTTACTAATTTCACCTTTTTTACTCATTCCCATTTCAATTACCAATTTTTCATATTTGTCATTTAAACGCATTATAGTTAATGGTAATCCAATCTGTCCATTTAGATTTCCTTGTGTTTTTAATGTACTATATTCTTGTGATATTACATTTGCAATAATATCCTTTGTACTAGTCTTTCCAACACTTCCTGTTATAGCAATTACATCTAGATTATAATTATCCCTAATATATTCTGCAATTTTTTGTAATGCTTCTATTGAATCTTCTACCAATATTATGTTAATATTATTAGCAAATTCTGAATCTACAACTCTATCTAAAATACAAGTTGTAGCTCCATTTCTTATAGCATCTTTATAAAAAATATTTCCATCAAAATTTTCTCCTCTAATTCCAATATATGTATCACCTTTTTTTATTTCTCTACTATCTTTAATTATGTCACCTAAAAAATCATTTTTATTACCACTTAATAATTTCCCTTTAGTCACTTCCAATACTTTATCTATACTTATTTTCATCATTTTTTCATCAACCCTTTAAATAAATTTTGTTTATTATATTATATTCAATTTATATTTTCAATATTAAGGGACAGTCCTTTTTTGAAGTAAATATCCCAAAAATGAACTGTCCCTAATTTTATCTAATAGATATAATACTGATAATACCTATTTTTCTAAATTTCTATTGGCTATTTCTATAGCTTTTGAAACCATATTTCCACAAGTTTTAGATGAGACATTCCCCCATCCTCCATCTTTTTTTACTAAGTCATATACACCTAATTCTTTTGCAATTTCTATCTTTAAGTTTTCTGACATCATACTATTTGTTTTTGAAGACATTTTTATAACACTCCTCCTGAAAAGCTTTTTTATATATAATGCTTTTCACTCTTTATTATGTGTTATTTATATTTATTTAAACTAACAATTTTTTCAACTACATTGTTAAAGTTCCTCCAGGAGTTGTTAATATTACAAGAATATCTTCTTCTTTACCTGTTTCTGCATTTATATATACTAAAAATTCTGTATCATCAACAGTTCCTTTAAATTCCCAACATAATACTTCAGTTTTCCATTCTGTTGGTATTATAGCCAATTTTTCACTCTTTATATCCAATTCCTTATTTAGTGTTTGTTTTGCTGTTTCTTTTGATATTTTTACATTTGAAATCTTTCTTTCATAATGTGAATTTAAATAACCACTTGTTTCTATTCCCATAATTTCTCCATCATCTAAAGCCACTTTTACTTTTATTAAATCAGAATATATTAATACATCTCCATATTCGCTATTTTTTTGATTATATGCATAATTAATTGTAACAATTCCACCTTGTCTCATATAATACGTTTCTTGCATATTGTCAAATCCATGATCTTGCAAAAACTTTTTCGCAATTTCATTAGCTTGTTCATTTGTTAAATTTTCAACTTCTATGTTTCTATCATAATTGAAAAATAAAATATGACCACCCTTTTTAGTAATAGAAATTGTTAACGTATTATCATCTTGAGCATTATTAAGAATTACGCTAAAGTCAAATGATTGAATAGTAGCATTTTCAGATTCTCCATTACTATTTATTTCTTTTATTTTATCTTTTCCTATAAAATCAATTGCTATATTTTTGGCTTGTTCTTCATTTATGTCATCTCCTGTAAGACCTTTTTTTTCAACATTTGTTATATGTTCTGAAAAAGCTCCATCATATATTAAACCTGCATATTCATGGAAATTTTCTTCTAAACTAGAAAAACTATCTTGTGATAAATTACTTACTTGTTGTGCCATTTGAGTATCTGCATTTTTTAATTCATCCCAACTAATTCTTCCATTATTCATATCTTCTACCAGTTGATTTAATGTGTTTTCTAAGTCTATACTATAATCATGTAGTTGTTTTAAATTATCTAAATCTTCTTGAGTTAATGATTCATTATTTATATTTTTTCTTGATAATGAATAACTATAATCACTTACTTGATTTAAAAATTTTTCTGCATTAGATAAATCATTACTATTCATTGGTAACATAGACATACAACTTTGTGCTAAGTTTGCCTCTCTCCATACATGAGTTAATGTTTCTGCTCCATGTTCAGGGGTAGTTGATATTAAAGATTTAGCTAAATATACTTCAACATTTTGAACATAATCTACTAATTCATAAAAAGCTCTATTATATTCATTTTCATATGACAATTCACATTCTTTAGTTTTATTATAACTTTGAACTCCAAGAGTAATAGATATAATTCCAAGAATTATAATAATTGCAAGCATTATCTTAAATTTTTTACTTTCCATCATATTTTCATTCCTTTTTTATTTATTTAGGTTTTCATAATGTCCACATTTGTTTCAATTATTTGTTGCTAACCTATAAGCTATTTACAAAATCTATGTTTTCCTATTGTTTTTATATATGGTCTAGACCATATCCACGCATTTGTTGCTGTATCTGGATTAAAATAATATAATGCACCTCCTGTAGGATCCCACCCATTTAATGCATCTTGTGCAGCTTTATAAACAGTTGAATTTTCTGCTATTGGCTGGTTAATCTGTCCATCTGCTACTGCTGTAAATGCTGATGATTGATATATTACACCAGCTATTGTATTAGGGAACTTTGAACTTTTAACCCTATTTAATATAACAGCTCCAACTGCTACTTGACCTTCGTATGGTTCTCCTCTTGCTTCTCCATTAATTGCTCTTGCCATTAATTGTATATCAGGTGTACTTCCTGTAGTTCCGAGCTGCAGTTGATACATTATTATTTGACATACTAATAGTAACTAATAACATTATTATTAATAATATAATTGCTAAAATTATCTTTTTCTTTTCCACTTTTCTATTCCTTCCATATTAAATTTATTAATATTTTTTCCTTATTTTTTTTAAAATATTCTTTTTCTTTGAAATTTTTTTTAATTTATGATAATATTAGAACAATAAAAAATATTAAGGGGAAATTTTTATGAAAAAAATTTTAATTTTTTATGCATCATATGGAGGTGGACATCTTTCAGCCGCTAAGGCAATAAAAAAATGTATTGATGAAACATATAATAATGTTGAAACAGAAATGATAGATTGTGTAAAATATATTAATAAAACATTGGAAAAAGTTACTACAGCAGCTTATAAGGAAATGGCAAAAAAAGCTCCTTGGGTCTGGGGTCGAGTTTATAATAATTCTAAAAGTGGACCTCTTGCACATATAAGTTCAAGATCAAATTCGATTATGGCTATTAAATTAAAAAGATTATTAAATTCATATAACCCAGATTTAGTAATATGCACTCATCCTTTTGCAGCTCAAATGACAAGTTATTTAAAGCGTAAGAATAAGGTTAATTGTAGTTTAGCTACTATACTTACAGATTTTGCTCCACATGAACAATGGTTAATTGGTAATGAATATATTGATTATTTTTTTGTAGCACATGATGAAATGAAAAAAGATCTAATTGAACATAACATCGACTCTAATAAAATTTATGTAACGGGAATTCCTATATCAGATAGATTTTCATCAGACTTTGATAATTCATTAATATATAAGGAGTTCAATTTAAATAAAGAAGATCCTATCGCATTATTTTTTGGCGGTGGAGAATACGGATTAGGTAAAGATAAAACATTAAAAATTTTAAAAGCATTATTAACTGTAAAAAAGAACATACAAGTTATTGCTATTTCTGGCAAAAATGAAAAAATGAAGACAGCATTCGATAATTTATCCCTAGAATTAAATGTATCTAATCGACTTCACATTTTAGAATATACAGATAAAGTTCCAGAACTTATGCATATTTCAAATATAGTTATAACAAAACCAGGTGGACTAACAAGCTCGGAAAGTATGGCATCACATTTGCCAATGATTATAATAAATCCAATACCCGGTCAAGAAGAAGAAAATGCAGATTTTCTTGAAAAATCAGGAGTTGCCAAAAGAATAAGAAATGTAGACGAAGCAGAGTCAATAATTTCTTCTATATTTGAATCTGATGAAATATTAAATAAAATGAAATTTAATTGTGAAAAATTAGCAAAACCTTTTTCAACAAAAACTATTTGTAATATATTATTAAATTAACACTTTACTTTTTTCAACAGACTTTGACACATTATTTATGATATAATTTATGTATACTTGTTCAAGTATACATATTTTTTTCTCTAATGATTTTCTTCATTAGTTTTATTATTTTAAAAAAGAGAGTGTATTATTGGCCAAATACACTCTCTTCTATAGACTTATAATTCTCTTCTTCCTTCTAATGCTTTACTTAATGTAACCTCATCTGTATATTCTAAATCTCCTCCAACCGGAATTCCATGTGCGATTCTAGTTACTTTAATTCCTAGGGGTTTAATCAATTTAGATAAATACATTGCTGTCGCTTCACCTTCTACTCTAGGATTTGTTGCAAGGATAACTTCTTTTATATTACCCTCCATTAATCTTGATAATAACTCTTTAATTTTAATATCATCTGGTCCTATACCATTCATCGGTGAAATTGACCCATGTAAAACATGATATAATCCTTTAAATTCATGTGTTTTTTCCATTGCTACAACATCTCTTACATCTTCTACTACACATATTGTATCTTGATTTCTAGATGTATTTTGGCATATTGGACATGGATCTGTATCTGTTATATTAAAACATTTAGAACAATATTTCAAATTCTTTTTTGCATTAATTATTGAATCTACAAATTCTTTAGTATCTTCATCTGAAGAGTTTAAAATATGAAATGCTAATCTTGCAGCTGTTTTATGACCTATGCTTGGTAATTTTTCAAATGCTTCTATTAATTTCTCTATTGATGGTGAATAATAAGACATGTTTCTCCCCTTTACATCATTCCTGGTATATTATATTTTCCAAATTCTGCAGATTGTGCACTATCTACTTTTCTTAAAGCTTCATTTACACTTGTAATTATTAAATCTTGTAACATATCAACATCATCTGGATCTACAACATCTTTATTAATTTTAATTGATTTTATTTGTTTATTTCCATATACTATGACAGATATTGCTCCTCCACCAGCAGTTGCTTCAAACTCCTTAGTTGATAATTCCTCTTGTGTTTTTTCCATATCTGCTTGCATTTGTTTTGCTTGTTTCATTAATTGATTCAAGTTCATTCCTCCAAATCCTCCCATTCCTGGGAATCCTCCTCTTTTAGCCATTTTTTAATTCCTCCTTTATTAAATTAATCAATTATGTTAATAGGTAAATCTATTGAACTCGCTATTTCTTCTAATGTGTTATTATGATTTTCTACAGGCTTTTTGTTTGAAATATATTTTATTTGCATCTCTTTACCTAGCTCTATAGAAATTAATTTTGAAAGTTCAGAAATATTCTCTTTTTTTTCTAGTACTGTTTTTCCAAATGGAGTCATTCCATTTGGAAAATTAATTCCTATTGTCATATCATTAATTTCTTGAATATTTGTATTAACAAGATTGGTATATAATATTATTTTTCCATTTTGTTTCAGATTGGACAATATATTAGACCATTTTTCTGATAAATTACCATTTACATTATTATTTATAACTTTTTTAGGTCTAGTATTTAAATCTGAATTGCTATCCTTTATATTAGTATTTTTTATTTCTTTTTTTGTCTCATTACTTGATTGTTTTACATATCCATTAATAATTTGTTTTTCTAATTTATCAATTCTTGTTTCTAGATCTTCCCTTTCTTCTTTACATAATTTTATTATACCTACTTGAAACATAATATTTTTCTGAGTTGTAAATTTAATGTCATTTTCTAATTTTGATAAATCATATATTATATTCATCAATCTATCTTTAGAGAATTTATTAATTAATTGTCTAATTTTATTTAATTGTTCTTCATTATACATAGAAAGTTTATTTGTAGTTTTATATAATAATAAATCTTTTACATATTTAATAATTTCCCATACTATATTATTAATATCTTTTCCTTCTTCTAAAATAATTTCTGTCATCTTTAACACATTTTCAACATCATTATCAGATATCCCTTCTACAATTTTTTCTATATACTCTGTTTTTGGTATACCCACTAATTCCTTTATTTTTTTATCATCAATATTATTTTCTCCATCTTGCAAACATCTTTCTAATATACTAAGTGCATCCCTCATAGCCCCTTCTGCAAGAACCGCTATTATTTCCATTGCTTCATCTGTTATATTTATATTACTTTCATCACATACAAATTTTAATCTTTTCTTTATATTATCATTTGAAATACGTTTAAAATCAAATCTTTGACATCTTGAAAGAATAGTAGCAGGTAATTTTTGAGGTTCGGTAGTAGCTAGTATAAATTTAACATGAGATGGTGGTTCTTCCAATGTTTTTAACAGAGCATTAAAAGCTCCTGTTGAAAGCATATGTACCTCATCTATTATATAAACTCTATATTTAGCAAGCGTAGGTAAAAAATTAACTTCATCTCTAATAGAACGAATATCTTCAACACTATTATTTGAAGCAGCATCCATTTCCACTATATCAGTTAATCCACCTGAAAGTGCAGCCTTACAAATTTCACATTCATTACAAGGCTCTCCATCAATAGGATTTAGACAATTAATAGCTCTAGACATGACTTTAGCTGCTGTTGTTTTTCCAGTTCCTCTTCCACCACTAAATAAATATGCATGACCAATTCTATTTGACATAATTTGATTTCTTAATGTTTTTGTTATATTATCTTGACCAACAATTTCTGAAAATTTAGTTGGTCTAAATTTTCTATATAATGCTGTATAATTCATACTTTCACCTCTAATGTGTGACTTATTTTTATATTGACATAATTTAAATAGGAAAGCACTCTGAACTTTCCTATTTAACAATAGAATGACAATTACTATACTTCTCTATGGAAAATATCTCCACATAAAATCACTACTTATTGCTGCTTTCTTCCGAATCTGACAAGGTTCATAGCTATTTATTGGAAATACTTTCCATACAAAAGTATAATAACTATCACATCATTTGCATTATACTATGTTTATTCTATTTTATCAATAGATAATTAAATTTTTCTGTAATTTATATATTAAATATTAATTATTATGTAATTTTATATTCTTTTAAAAATAACATCTGAAAAGTCTGTTTTTTCAATATTACATGTTCCCTGTGTTACTATATCTCCGCAAGGCATTTCAAGATTTATTGTTCCCTTATAACTCTTATCTTTCATACTAATTATTAAGTTAAATTGTACATTAAATTTTAAATCTTCATATTTTACATCTGTTTTTCCTATAAGTGTACCATCATGCCTAATTTCTTCATCATCATTAGATATGTACTGTGCAACATTGTTATTAGAAACTCTAAATAATATTGTTCCTCCTTGATTTCCTATCTCTAGATTCTTATAATCTGTTTGTGAAGCTCCTCTATATGTTAAAGATTCTTCAAACTTAGTTTCTTCAGAATTAGTTATGATTCTTTCACCTGTGCTGTTTGGCATATATGTACAAATATTTCCTATATTAGAATTATTACTTATATTTATATCTTCTATTACTATATTTTTAATTTTAGCATCTGAAAATTTCTCATTCTTCTTTAATGATATATAAATATCGTTATTTTGATTAATATTTAAATTCCATCTTTCTTCTTTGTCTTCATTACTTATTCCTTCTGCCGTACTTACAACTGTTATTTTAGATAATTCAAAAGGCATTTCATCTTCGCCTTGAACACCATATGATACAATTCTGAATATTACTATTGCTAAGATTATAATCAATATAGATATCGCTAAAGATAATTTTATTCTCTGTTTTAATTTTATCTTATCCAATTTACTCCCTCCAAAATTTATTTTATTTATTTTTTTATTATTTATTTTTAATTATTTTTTTATTATTTATTTATTTTATTTTTTTATTATTTATTTTATTTTTTTATTTTATTTTTTATTTATTTTTTATTTTATTTTTTTATTATTTATTTATTTTTTTATTTTTTTATTTTATTTATTTTTTTTATTTATTATTTTTTTATTATTTATTTTATTTTTTATTTATTTATTTTTTTATTATTTATTTTATTTTTTATTTATTTATTTTTTTTTTATTTATTTTTTTTTTTTTTCTTTATTCTTTAAAAAATTTTTTTAAAATATTTTCACATTCATTTTTTAATATTCCATTTTCATTTTCTACATAATGATTAAATTTAAAATCATCAAATAAATTCAAAACAGATCCACATGCTCCAGTTTTATAATCCATAGCTCCAATATATACTTTCTTAATTCTTGCCTGAATTATTGCTCCTGCACACATACTACATGGCTCTAATGTTACATACATTTCACAATTATTTAATCTCCAGCTTTTCATTTTTTTACTAGCTTTTTGAATTGCAATTATTTCTGCATGTTTTGTAGTATCATAATTTTTTTCCTTAGAATTATAACCTCTCCCTATTATTTTCCCATCTTTTACAATAACTGCACCTACTGGAACTTCTCCTAAATCATAAGCTTTTTGTGCTTGTTTTAAAGCTTCTTTCATATATTTTTCTTTCATAGTATTCCTCTTTCTAAGTAATTATGCTCCTTATCTAAAAAGTTTTAGAAATCTATTTCTAAAACTTTTAGTAATTTAATACATGGCATAATATATCTGGTGTGCCAGAAGGGACTTGAACCCCCGACCTGCAGTTTAGGAAACCCGTTTTCTTCTATTCTTAAACTAAGCTTGTGTGTAAATATTCAGACATTTATTTCATCCCTATTGACACACTTTTTGACACACTAAACTATTTATTTATAAATTTTTCTACGTATTTTTTTGCATTATTTTTTCTACAATCTTTAGTAATAATACTATATATTTCTTACTTTTGCAATATTTCTTATTTAATTCTTTTACCAATACTCTTCAGATTCGTTATATTTCTATATATTGTGCATTTTTTTATAGTGGGAAAAAACTAATTTTCTTAGTTTTCCCCAGAAAATAGCCAAAAAATGGACGCATGAGAATTAATTTTAAGGCTTTTATTTTTCTTAGACAACATGTTATATGTCTTGATTTTAGTATGTTTTTCGGGATTTTGAAAGAAATTAATTTTTAAGCAAATAAAACTTTAAAGATTAATAAAATTGAAATATTTGAGATTAATAAGATAGAAAGCAGAGGATTTTCCCCTGCTTCTTTATGCAAATAACTTTTTAAATGTGTTCTTTCCTGCTACCCCATCTACAGATAGTCCATTATCTTTTTGGAATTGTCTTACTGCACTTGCTGTACCACTTTCAAAAATTCCATCTACTCCATTAGTATTGTAGCCTTTACAGAATAATATTGCTTGTAATATGTAAGTTATATTACCTCTTGCACCTTGACGTACATTTACACATGCATTGTATGTATTTGTGCCAAAAATTCCGGTCTACGGCTAAGCCTTTTCCATATTGTACATTTAGCTCTGTTTGTAATGCTTTTATTAAAGCCTTTTTAGTTTCAGATCCATAGATATTATCTACTGCTATATTAAAGCCGTATCTAACATTTAAAGTAGATTGTATTGTTGCTATAGTACCTGTAGCCGTTTGGTTCACTATGTTTTGCACTGTATTTTGCACTGTTGTGTTCACTGTTGTTGTTCCATTTACTATTTGTTCGAACGGGAAATTCTTTCCTGGGCAGTCCGTAGCACATACATCGCTATGTTTCTGTACTAAAGTTATACTGTATTTATTCTTTATGTATGCTATTAAGTCTTGTCCTGCTTTTATTTGTGGTTCTGGCATTGTTTCTATGTTGTACCTTCCTTCAAAACAGATTCCGATAGAATCTGAATTAGAACCTCTTGCATGAGCTCCTACATATTGTTCTCCTCTTAATCTATAAATAGAACCATCTTTTCTAACTAGAAAGTGGTATCCTGCACCAGACCAGTCTTTGGCTAAATGCCAATTATGTATATCTTCTGCAGTACATTCGCTTGCATCTGCGTGGTGTAATATTATTCTATTAGTACTTTTTCTTGTAGACATAGCTTTAAATTGTAAATTTGTTTCTATTATATTCATATTTCTTATTCCTCCTCTTTTTTATTTATTAAAATTATTTTTAAACATAAGATACATTGTATCCCATAACACTATTGCCCCGCCTTTTATTTTTATATCTTTACATCTGTTTAACTCTAAATTTTCATTATAATTTTTGCAATAGTAATCTAGTTTGTAATCTATATTTTCATTTTTTACTATTATAATTTCTGTCTTTTCTCGTCCTGGTACAGTTAATTCTAAAGCAATATCTCTGTTACATTCTTTTGCTTTTATAGCTATATCTATTAGATCTTGAAATTTATTAAATTCTTTCATATACTTATTCCTCCTTATCGTTTTTAACATTATTTAATTTTTCTTTTAGTTTTTGTGGCATTGGTACACCTAATTTATCACAATTTTCTGCTAAGCTAGATAATTCCATAAGACATATATACCCTACCGCAAAATAAAGCATGAGTTCTGTATCTAATGCAAATTTTGTTAGTATTCCCACCAAAATATAAACAAGTTCTCCAAATTTTTTAGATAAACCAGTCCTCATTTTTCCACTTTCAAAATTATCGTTTCTCCATGCAATCATTATTCCTGTCAGCACATCAATTATTATTAAAACAAGTGGTGCAAGTATTGCCCACCAAATATTTGTAAAATGTATATTTTGTATTAACTCTTCCATATTTATATTTCCTCCTATTTTTATAAAATACAAAGACATTAGCACTATATAACATACTAATGTCTTATAAACTATTTTTTTCAATTTTTTCATAATTTGCTTTAAGCTCCTTGAATGAATATTTATTTATAGGTTCTTCAAGCTGTTCTATAATATTTGTTCCTGTTATTACTAAATCATTTTTCTTTTTAATTCTGTTGTATTTTATTTCTATATTAGCTACTTCATAACCGTTATTTTTTTTAAAATAATAAACATTGTCTTTCTCATAAATCATCATTCAACAACCTCGCTTTCATTTATGTTGTTTGTTTGAGCTGTTTCTAATGCATCTAATCTAGTATTAATATTAGCTAATTCTTCTTTTAATGCTTGTTCATTAATCTGTAAATTTTGAATTGTAGAAATAAAGTTTCTATAATATTTAGCATTTATAGTAGTTTGTAGTTTAGCATCAACAAACAGATTAGTTATTTTATTGTAAGAAAGTGGCATGTCAATCACTCCTAGATCTAAAGTGTACGGCTCGGCTAGTTGATAATAAACCGTTAAATTGTTAGCTTGTAGGTAGTTCTTAAGCTCTGCTACTGTTTTTAAAGGTGTATCTTTAAAATTTATTCTAATTGCTTGCATGTCATTTAGACTAGTTATTCCACTTTCAGGATAAGTCCATACTTGATTAGGAGTTTTATTAATAAACATGTTAGATATGATTGGTACTATTGTACTACTGTCAGCACTTTTCATTAAATCGGCAATATTTATACTAAAAAGTGCAGGATTCTTGCTTGAATAAGTATTTAATATCCAGCTTTCATCTTCACTTCCATCAAATGCAGCTTTTCCGACATTCTTATCTAAATATAAATGGTATTGTCCATCGTCTTCGTTATAAGAAATTTTAAACTGGTCTTTTGCTGAATCATTGATCTTTGCTACAAATTCTCCTTCTGGAAGAGATATAGAAGTAACAGTTTCTTGATAAGACTCAAATTCTGTTGATATTGAACCTTGTTCTAATTGTAAAAAATTTAATCTGTCATCTCCAGTTGAAATTCTTACATATCTAGTATTAGAAGTAGTTGTAAAAGTTTGATCAATGCCACCTTGGATAAAATTTTTATTTTCGTCATATTCAATGTGTCTAAGCCAACTATTATAATTAGAAGACACTCTATATTGTGTGTTTGGTAAAACTGGTATATATGCTTCTTGATAAAAATCAGCAGAATATGGTTCGATTTCTCCTGTGTCGATATTTAAATGATAACCTGAGACAACAGGTTTACTCTTATCAAACAAATTCTTTCCACAACTAATCAAGTTGAAACCTTCCTCAATAACTTCTATTTCTTGAGGATAATCTGGATTAGGACTTGCTTCTCCACCTGTGAATTGTTCGAAAGGAGTTGCTGTATCCCCCTCCTCTAACCAGCATTGTATTTTTAAGTTGTTAAATACTGTTCCTGCATAAGCAATAACATGAAAACCAGTTATATAACCTTCTTCTGTTGGAGATGCTTTTACAGAAGTATTTGTATAATTGTTACTTTCATTCAAGGCAGTATTATTTGCAAGTTGTAAATCGTATAAGTTTTCTTCTAGACCTCCTCTAACTTTAACAATAAATCCTGTATTGTTTTCTGGAAAAGTTGCACTTCCACTAATATATTTACTAGAAAATACATAGTTTGTATTTGTTTTGTATTTTAATGGTTTAACTACATTTGGCATTGTCCAATAATTTACTTGTTCAGTCACAGTTCCGTCAATTGTTAAAGCACTATCTTCGTTAAAAGTCAAAGTTAATCCTTTTGTATTATCATTATTAAGTACAACATCCTTAAAACCTAATTTGTTTTTTCCTGTTGTGGTCTCTTGCTTACATGCTCCATCTATTGCCAATTCTTGAAACTCAGCTAAAGCACTATCTTCTAAATGTATATATGTATCACTTGCTGTACCAGTTTCTAAAACTTCATTTTTTACACGATAAAATTCGTGTGACAAATCAGTAACTCTTTCCTCATATGCTTGTTTAAACTCTTCTTTTTCTTCTTCTGTAAAATAATCTACACCTTTTTGTGGGGTATAGCCATCTTCTCCAGGCTCTCCTTTTTCACCTTTTTCTCCAGTATCTCCTTTATCACCTTTTTCTCCCTGAACTCCTT
>CALXJL010000023.1 GCA_944388615.1 uncultured Clostridia bacterium | reverse complement strand
TTACAAAAGATAATGTTACAATTACAATAGATACAGTTGTTTTCTATAGAATTACAGATCCTGCAAAAGCTGTTTATGAAATTCAATCTTTGAAAAAAGGTATTGAATATTTAGCAATTACAACAATACGTGATATTGTTGGTAAAATGGACTTAGATGCTACATTCAGTTCTCGTGATGCTATAAATGATAATTTAAGAACAATACTAGATGATGCTACAGATCAATGGGGTTGTAAAGTAGATAGGGTTGAAATTAAAGATATTACTCCACCAGCAGATATTAGAGATGCCATGGAAAAACAAATGAATGCTGAAAGAAATAAAAGAGCATTAATTCTTCAAGCAGAAGGAGAAAGACAATCTGCAATTACACTTGCTGAAGGTAAAAAAGAAGCAGCTATATTAGAAGCAGAGGCTGATAGAGAAGCCAAAATAAGAAGAGCCTCTGGTGAGGCTGAAGCTATTAAAAAAGTTGCTGAAGCAAAAGCTCAAGAGATCAATATGGTTTATGATGCAATAATGGCTTCTAATCCAGATGAGAAATTAGTTCAATTAAAGTCTTTAGAGGCATTAAAAGAAGTGGCAAATGGAGAGGCAAACAAAGTATTTATTCCATTTGAAGCAACTAGTGCTTTAGGAAGTTTAGGTGCAATAAAAGAAGTAATGCAAGATGAACCTAGAAAGCCTAGAAAAAGAATTGAAATTTTAAAAGATAATCAATAATTAATCAGAGAGAGTAAAAAACAAGCATATTTCTAAATGCTTGTTTTTTTGACTTTCTTAATCTCTTCACATGTTGCTTTTCTTTAAATCATTTTTGTTCATCTTTCTTATTATTTTTTGCTTTACTCTTTTCTCTCAGTTTTTCCCTTATTTCACTTGCTCTTAATGTATACACAAATGCCATTTTATCATTTATTACTATAAATTCTGTTCCTAATCCTCTCTCATCTTGTAACATCAATATTGGTTTTTGTATTGTATCTCTTATTTCTAATATTTCTCTAAATGTCTCTATCTTCAATACTTCATAGTTTTCTATTTCTATTTTATTATTTACTTTTTGTATATAACTTTTGTAATTACTTAATATATTTCTTAATTCTGTTTCATACATTCTTTCAGCACTTCTTGTTTGTAATAAGTACATTATTAATCTTATGAATATTATTATTCCAACTACTAATACTATTACTCCTATTAATAATAATGTATTAGCTAATTCCTTGTACTCACCTTCACTAGCTAGCATCTTTCCTTCTTTTTCTACCACCTCTGATGTTATACTCACATTTATTGTTTTAGTTGTTAATGGTATTTCTAATGATACCACTTTACTATCATCATTTATTCTTTCTTCACTATTTACTCCATATATATTTACATACATATCTAATGTTAATGTACTTTCTGTACTACTTAGCTCATATAGATTTATAAATTTCTTTATTTCATTATTGTATTCATCATAATTCACATCAACATTCTCATTAATTTTTATTTCTGAATTTGTACTTTTTACTTTTTCTTTTGCTATTAAATCTTTACTTGATTCATATATTGAATTTGTACTATCTTTTGCTTTTACTTCTACATTAGCTACTATTCTATAGTCATATTCATATTCTTCATTTGCTTCTAGATCTAATTCATAATTAAATTCTGCTTGTATATTGTTTATCAAACTTGCTATTACATCATTATTTAAACCTAAATATTCTTCTTCGTAGAACTCATTTTCTTTTAAATATATTTTGTAATCTACATTTGCATTTTCTTTGTAATTTATATAATAATCTTTACTTAAAAACAAATATGAAACTATTAATATTACTGCACAAATTAATGTTACAACACTTGCAATAGATAATTTTATTTTCTTTGCTCTTCTTCTTTTTTTGTGCTCATTTATTATATCTTGTTGTTCTTTTTCCATTCTTACTACCTCCTATTTATTAAATACATCGTTTAACCATAATGTTAAATAACCTATATACGGTATTTTCAGCTTTACTTTTCCTATTACATCTTGTCTTTGTATGTTTCCGTCATCCATATTTTGATTTGCATCTCCTTTTGTATAATAGTGGTATTCTCCACTTGTGTTCTTTACTTCTATTACTCTATGGATAACTCTTGTATTATCTTTGTTGAATACTATTATTTCCCCTTTTTCTATTTGCTCTTCTTCATTATAGTTTTCATATATTATAATATCTCCTTTGTTGATGGTTCCTGTCATACTTCCTGACCCTACTACTAATGCTCCATATTTGAATCTACAAGAAATTATTAGCACTATCATTAATGCTATTATTATTGCTAATGCAGTTACTACATTATTTTTTACTCTATCTTTTCTTGACATAACAAATTTTTCTTTTGTATATATTCCTTCTAGTATTAAATATATCATATATGGATAAACCATTCTTATCATTGATTGTAAAAAAATATACACATCTGGTATTATTGGAAATATGTATACATACATTGTTGTTATTATTCTATATATTATTATTGCTACACTATTTCCGTATTTTATTGTTATACTGTTATATAATAAATTACATGCAATTGCAGCAAATATTATAAACCCTACTAATGTTAGATAATCATTTAATGTGCTCATATTATATGTACTTATATATAATATTGTTTCTATTAAAGTCATTGCTATTAGCATTAATCCGCTATTTAATTTTTCATCTCTTGATAAATATATATTTCTTATTATCTCTGATGCTATTATTATTACTATATATGGTATTATGTAATTTATTATTGTCCATATACTAAATGTTATTGATGATTTATAGAAGCCAAAATATATTCCTAATATGTATAATACAGCTACATATATTACTCCAAATGCTAGCATTAGTACTGTTATTTGCTTATTATGCATTGATAATATTTTTCTTCTTTTTATTAATTTTAGTGATATCACCATAAATATTAATAATACTATTGCTATTATTGTTTTATTAAAAATATTAGAAAAAAATATTGTAAAAAGAAGAAATACTACTAGCATAAACTCTAATATATATACTTTTAGTTTATCTATTTTCATCTTTATCTGTTTATGTTAGTTTTACAGCTAACATTTCCTCCTTTGTATAAAGAATAGCCACTTAGCTAGACCAATGGATTATAAATTTATTGGTCTAGCTAAACTTAATTTGTTATATTTTTTATTCTGGTTGTACTGGACTTGCTGTTAATGATACTGTTACATCTGATACTACATCTGTTGTTATTGGTGTTTTTATTAATTCTACTGTTACCGTAATTGTTGTTGTATTTCCAGCTTTTACACTTGAATCTGTAAATGAAGATGTAACATTAAAGTATTCCTCATTACTATTTGTAATACTTGCTACCAAATCTGCTGTTAAATCTGGACTAGTATTTAAGATTGTATATGTTGCTGTTACTGTATCTCCTTTTGCTGTTATGCCTGATACATTCATTGTTGCTGTTAAATCTCCTGTTATTGTTGCTATTACTTTATCTTCATCTGATGTTGTTGGTGTTCCAGTAAATTCTACAGCAAAATTAGTGTCACTTGGCGTTGCTGTTGCTTCACCATTAATATTTAAATTAACATTAGATATTAGTGCAAAGCCAATTCCTAGTATTAAGATAGCTACTAATATAATGATTCCTATTACCGCTTTTTTATTTTTCATACTATTTCCTCCTATCTTTAATATCTCCTTTATGTCATCTTGTGACTACTTAAATTGTAATATTATTCGACAGTTTTTGTCAATCTTTTTTTTTTAATGTTGCTAAATTGTAATGTTAATGTAATAAATTTATAGAATTTATCTAATTCGTTCACACTCTCAATACTTTTGTAAACGTCTCGCTTATTTATAGTATACTTTCTATTTTAAGAAATTCCCACCCACTTTTTGATCACATGTATCTAAAAGTAGGTAGGATAATGCATAAATTATATATTATTTTATTTTTGCTTCACTTGTATTTTATAGCATTGTCTTAATTACAGCATTTGCATCTGTTAAATATCCTGGTTCTTCTTCTGTATCTATTCTAGCATATGTTGCATCTTGATAACTTAAACTGTATTTTGTTCCATTTTGTCCTACTAAAGATGTACATGTTAGAAACATGTTAGTTGAATCTGTTACATTAGCTGTTGACCATCCTGTATTTGTTTCTCCATCGAATGGTGTAACATATATTGTCTTTAAGCTACTACAGCTAAAAAACATCCCATTCATATTTGTTACATTCGCTGTATTGAAGCTACTTAAATCTATTTCTGTTAGACTACTACATCCACCAAACATACAACTCATATTTGTTACATTTGACGTGATAAATCCACTTACATCCAACTCTGTTAGACTATTGCATTCATTAAACATATAGTACATACTTGTTACTTTTGACGTGATAAATCCACTTACATCCAACTCTGTTAGACTATTGCATCCACCAAACATACAATCCATAGTCGTTACATTTGTTGTATCAAACCCTCTTACATCCAACTCCGTTAAACTATTGCACCCCAAAAACATCTCACCCATATTTGTTACATTTCTCGTATTGAAATTACTTACATCTATTTCTGCTACCTTTCCACATAACAAAAACATACGGTACATATTGGTTACTTTTGTTGTGTCAAATCCACTCAAATCTAACTTCACTAAGTCACTACATCCATTAAACATATTAGCCATATTTGTTACATTCTCTGTGTTAAATCCACTCAAATCTAACTTCACTAAGTCACTACATCCATTAAACATATTAGCCATACTTGTTACATTCTCTGTGTTAAATCCACTCAAATCTAACTTCACTAAGTCACTACATCCACCAAACATATTAGCCATATTTGTTACATTTGACGTGATAAATCCACTTACATCCAACTCTGTTAGACTACTACATCCACTAAACATATAGCTCATATTTGTTACATTTGACGTGATAAATCCACTTACATCCAACTCTGTTAAGCTACTACATGCATAAAACATCTGTCTCATATCTATTACATTCGTTGTATTGAAACTACTCACATCCAACTCTGTTAAACTATTGCATACATTAAACATCTCTCTCATATCTGTTACATTTGTTGTGTTAAATCCACTTACATTCAACTCTGTTAGACTTCTGCATACACCAAACATATAGCTCATATTTGTTACATTTGTTGTGTCAAATCCACTCAAATCTAACTTCACTAAGTCACTACATCCATTAAACATATTAGCCATATTTGTTACATTCTCTGTGTTAAATCCACTCAAATCTAACTTCACTAAGTCACTACATCCATTAAACATATTAGCCATACTTGTTACATTCTCTGTGTTAAATCCACTCAAATCTAACTTCACTAAGTCACTACATCCACCAAACATATTAGCCATATTTGTTACATTTGACGTGATAAATCCACTTACATCCAACTCTGTTAGACTACTACATCCATTAAACATAAAGTACATATTTGTTACATTTGTTGTGTCAAATCCACTCACATCTAATTCTGTTAAATTTGTGAGGTTTTGAAACAAATAGCTCGAATTCTTATTTGCTAATATTGTTTTATTACTTGCAAATGTTAGTTCATATAATCCATTTTCATCCTTATCTGTGTAATATCCTATTATACTTTCATCCTGTAATTCTGATGCATCAAATTGTAATATTACATTTGCTGGTGCCTCTATTGTATTCTCAAATTTTATTGATTCTATTTCATTTTTTATTACTCCACTTTTTAAATATTCTCCTGTATCAGCTATATAACTTGCACTCATTAATACTGTCTTATTAATATCTGTTAAATATCCTGGTGTAGCAGTTTCATCTATTACTGCATATGTTGCTTCTGTATGATTCGAGCTATACTTTGTTCCGTTCTGTCCTACTAAAACAGTGCAATAACGGAACATATGTACTGAGTTCGTTACATTGGCAGTTGTCCATCCCATGTTTGCTATCTCATCAAATCGCATAACAAAAATTGTTTTTAGACGACTACAATTAAAGAACATAGCACTCATAACAGTTACATTTGTTGTATTAAAACCAGTTAGGTCTAGCTCTGTTAAGCTACTACAGCTGGAAAACATGCGCGCCATATTTGTTACATTTGTTGTATCAAACCCTCTTACATCCAACTCTGTTAGCTTGCTACATCCACTAAACATACCATCCATAGTCGTTACATTTGTTGTATCAAACCCTCTTACATCCAACTCTGTTAGCTTGCTACATCCATTAAACATATCATCCATATTTGTTACATTTGTTGTATCAAATCCTCTTACATCTAGCTCTGTTAGCTTGCTACACCCATAAAACATGCCATCCATATTTGTTACATTTATTGTATCAAAACCTCTTACATCCAACTCTATTAAGCTACTACATCCACCAAACATGCCATCCATATTTGTTACATTTATTGTATCAAATCCTCTCACATTCAACTCTGTTATCTTGCCACATCCACCAAACATACTGTACATTTTCGTTACATTTGTCGTATCAAATCTGCTCACATCTAGCTCTGTTAGCTTGCTACATCCATTAAACATGTATGCCATATCCACTACTTTTGTTGTATTAAAATTAGTTACATTTAACTCTATTAGACTATTACATCCATCAAACATACGATACATACTTGTTGCATTTAATGTATTTAACCCACTTAAATCTATTTCAGTCAAGTTTGTTAGGTATTGAAATAAACAACTTGAATTTGTATTCGCCAATATTACTGCATCACTTGCAAATGTTAACTCATATAAGCCATTTTCATCCTCATCTGTATAATACCCTATTATACTTTCATCCTGTAATTCTGATGCATCAAATTGTGATATTACATTTGCTGGTGCCTCTATTGTATTCTCAAATTTTATTGATTCTATTTCATTTTTTATTACTCCACTTCCTAAATATTCTGCCTCTCCAGATTCACTACTACGTGCTACTTTTAATGTAGTTGTTCTTTTTAGATTGAATTTTATTACTGAATTTAACTCTGTATTGTCTGGTATATTTCCATCTTTATATTTAAATGTTATATATATTTCTTTTGTCTCTTTTCCTTGTATTACATCTCCTATTTCAAACCCACTTATATCAAATGTTATTCCTTTATTATCATAAAAATCATCATCATATATTACATCCATAAATAAATACGTATCTTCTGAATTATTATATAGTGTTACTTTATATGTTACTGTTGATTCTGGGTTTGTTTCTGATAATTCTATTTTGCTTTGCATCATTGTTCCATAATAATTTATTATTTCGCAATTATCCATATTTGCATCTACACTAGTCTCATATTCTATATCTGATATAAACACTCCTTCTTGCACGTCTGCTATTATTTTTCCTGTTATCTCTCCCGTTATTGAGTTTATTGCAGAATATCCTATTCCCAGAAATATGGCTGCTACCAGTATTAAAAAAGGGAATATTAATGAAATATTCTTTTTGGCATTTCTTTTATTTAATTTCACTCTATTCCCTCCTTTTCTTCTTATTTTATGTTTCCTTGTTATATCTAAATTGTATTATTTTGTACTTATTCTTGTCAATCTTTATTACAAATATTGCTAGATTGTAATTCTCTCGTAATAAAATCATAGAAATTCCGTTAAATGTCTACGGAACGCTTTTATATCTTTGAGTGGCATATCCTACAATAAAAATTAAAAATTTGACTTAAATCATTACGGAAGGCTTATTTACATTTATGATTGGCAACTATTTTTTTATTTTACTAAAATTTCCATAAACTACTTGAAAAAATTTTTCTTTATGATAAAATATAACAAAAATTTGTTTGACAAATATTTCGTATATTAATTATACTAGGAGGAAGTTATGTTATCTTATATAAAAGGAAGCTTAGAAGTAAAAACATCGGGATATATCGTAATAGAAACAGGCGGACTTGGATATAAAATTTATATGCCAGAAACATCTATTGAAAAATTAGGAGATATTGGAAGTACAGTTAAAGTACATACTTATATGAAAGTTAGAGAAGATGATATTAGTTTATTTGGTTTTAATACAAATGAAGAATTACGAATGTTCGAATTATTATTATCTGTTAGTGGTATTGGGGCAAAATCTGCTGTAGTCATTCTTTCAAACATTTCACCATCTAAATTTGCTCTTGCAGTAATTACAAATGATGTTGGAGTTCTAAAAAAATTACCCGGTATAGGTCCAAAAACCGCAGCTAGAATTATATTAGAATTAAAAGATAAACTAAAAACAGAAGAAACTATATCTACATCTAATTTGGACAATATTTCATCTACATCTACAATTATTGAAAACAATAATATTTCAGAAGCCACAGCTGCTTTACAAGTTTTAGGATATAGTATTAGAGAGATTGAAGAAGCATTATCTAAATTTGACACTACTAATTTACAATTAGAAGATATTATAAAAACTGCACTCAAGAATTTATCTAACTAGAAAGGAGTTTCGTATAACTTAATATTTTCATTATACGAGTAATGTGATTATGAATACTGATAAACCCTTGGCATTTAGAATGCGACCTAAGACACTTGATGAATACATAGGTCAAGAACATATTTTAGGTAAAGATAAAATTTTATATAGAACCATAAAAGCAGATAGATTATCTAGTATTATTTTGTGGGGACCTCCTGGCTGTGGAAAAACGTCTCTTGCCAGAGTTATAAGTGAAACAACTAAATATAAATTCACCAAAATAAATGCAGTAACGTCAGGAGTTGGAGAAATTAAATCTGCAATTCAAGATGCACAAAATGTTTTAATGAATCCTTCTGGAAAATGTATTTTATTTATTGATGAAATTCATAGATTTAATAAATTACAACAAGATGCATTATTACCTTATGTAGAAAATGGTACTGTAATATTAATTGGAGCAACAACTGAAAATCCATATTTCGAGGTTAATAAAGCTTTAATATCAAGATCTATGGTTTTTAAACTAAATCCTTTAACAAAAGAAAATATATATACAATAATAAAGAATTCTTTAACAAATCCAGAAGGACTAGGAAATTATAATATAAAAATCGAAGACTCAACAATAAGAAAAATAGCTGATATATCAAATGGTGATGTACGTACTGCACTTAATGGATTAGAAGTAGCTGTTCTAACGACTAATATGGATTCTGATGGATTTATTCATATTACAGATGAAGTAATGTCTGAATGTGTTCAAACTAGAAAAGCTATCTTTGATAAAAACGGTGATTCACATTATGATAATATTAGTGCATTTATTAAATCAATGCGTGGTAGTGATCCAGATGCAACACTATTTTACTTAGCACGTGCTTTAAGTGGACGGAGAAGATCCAGTCTTTATAGCAAGGCGTATTACAATTGCCGCATCTGAAGATGTAGGTCTTGCAAATCCACAAGCTCTTGTAATAGCTAATTCCGCAATGCAAGCAGTTCATATGATAGGTATGCCAGAAGCTCGAATAATACTTGCAGAAGCTGCTGTATATGTTGCAAATTCACCAAAATCCAATGCAACATATCTCGGAATAAACAAAGCAATGGGCGATGTATCATCAAAATACACAGGAGAAATACCTATGCATATACGAAATGCTCCAGCAAATGGAATGGAAGAAGCTGGTTATGGAGTAGGTTACAAATATCCACATGATTATCCTGGGCACAAAGTAGAACAACAATACTTACCAGACGAAATGTTAGGGACAAAATATTACATACCTGATGAAAATATCAAATAACTATCTAAATGACTGTCCTCAAGTGCACATTTTGTCCATTTGGGGACAGTCATTTTAAAGACAATTTTTTCCTTTTACTCAAAATCTTCTAATAATGAGTTTAATTTTTCTTTTCCTACTGCTTGAATCCCTTGTTTTAATTTTATTTTATCTTCTTCTGTTAAAAAATCTATATATATTTCTGTTTCTTCATACTCTTCTAAATCTCCATTATCTTTTTCTTTATATACAGTTAAAAAACCATCGTCTTCTTTTAGTAGATAATGTTCATCACAACTACTACTATATGTTCTAGACAAAACTATATTAGTTGGTGTGAATTTTTCTAATTTCCATTCATTATAATATAATTTTAATTCTTCTGCATTCATATTTATTACTTCATTTGGTACCTTTATTTTTTCCTCAATAGTATGATTACATTTTAGATATTGTTTTTGCATGATAATTTCGCAATTAGGTGATACTAATATATTACTACTATTAACTGTAACAACATTAGTTTCTATTTTATTTTCTTCTATCTTATTTTCTTCAACCTCTACTATTTCTTTTTCATCTACTATAGATTTTTGATTATTATCATCTATTTTATTCATATTATTTGTAATAAAATATGTTACAGCAAAAATTATTATTCCAGCTATAAAAATAATCCAAAACTTTTTCATACTAAAATCCTCCTATGCAAACATTTCTATGTATTTTATCTGATAATAGTATTTCTATATTTTGGATATTTATTCAAATTTATTTAATTATATTTCTATATAATTATATTCACAAGCGCGTATTAATCTATTAAAAATAGCAACACCTATTCCAGCTTTTTTCACACCTTCTATTAGGACTATATCTCCATTCATTCTATCTACTTGTCTTAATACTCTAAATATATTTTGTGCAATCTCATCCAATGTATAACCCAATTCTATGGTATTACATAAATATTTTTCCTTATTTTTGCTATTACATAAGACAATTACATTTTTATATTCCATACACATTTCATTAATTTTTTCTATCATTTTATTATCATCTTCACTATATATCATTATACATCTTTTATTTGGTGCATAATGTCTATACTTCATACCAGGTGACATCACTTTTTCTTCTGAAACCTTCTCAAATATATGCTTATCAAACTGAACCTCTAATCCTAAAGATTCAATATCTTCTTTTGTTATTTTTCCTGGTCTTAAAATATTAACAATTCCATTTATTACTCTAACAACTGTTGATTCAACTCCAACTTCTGTTGCTCCTGAATCTATTATACACTCTACTTTTCCATCTAGTTCATTTTTTATATCTGATATTATTGTTCCACTTGGTCTTCCAGATATATTCGCACTAGGGGCTGCAATTGGTTTATTACTTTCTTTGATTAAATTTAGAGCAATTATATTATTTGGCATTCGCACTCCCACTGTATCTAAGCCACCTGTAACAATATTTGAAATAATTTTCTCATCCTTTCTATTAAATATTATTGTTAAAGGACCTGGCCAAAATTTCTCTATTAAATTTTGCTCTACTTTTCCTATATCACTTACTATAGTTCTTAACATATCTATATTTGATATATGCACTATTAATGGATTATCGCTTTTTCTGCCCTTAGCTTCAAAAATCCTTTTTACAGCATATTCATTAGTAGCATCTGCCCCTATTCCGTACACAGTTTCTGTTGGGAAAACTACTAATTTACCTTGTTTTATATATTCTGATGCTTCTTTTATTTTTTCTATATCAATATCTTTATCTATATTTATATATTTTGTTTCCATTTCTATCTCCTTGTATAACTAATTCCTTTTAATATTATAGGTTATTTCATATTTATCGTCAATATAATTAATTTTGAGAAGGCTCCTTGAAATTCGTTATTCTATATTTTTTTCCATCACTTAAAATCCTAATTTCTCCATTTTCATCTGTTCTATGAATGGAGTTACATATTTGTTCTACCCTTTGTATAACCTCATCTGCAGGATGCCCAAATTTATTATCTTTTCCAACACCAATAAGAACAGCCTTAGGTGATACAGCTTCTAAGAATTCTTGTGTTGTTGAAGTTTTAGATCCATGATGAGCCAATTTTAATATAGTTGATTTTAAATTTACTCCTTTATTATTTAAGTTTAAAATAGCTTTTTCTGCCACTTCTTCTATATCTCCTGTAAACAATATTGAAAAATTTTTATATAATAATTTACATACTAAAGAATTATTATTTATTGAATTTTCTCTTATAACATGATTACTACTTGGCCATAATACATCAAAGTATAGATTTTTTTCGATATTTATTTTTTGTCCTTTTTCTACAGTGTATACTTTAATTGATTTTTCTTTTATTATATTTATAAATTCTTTATAATTTTCGTATTCTTCAAATTGTTTAGGTATTATAATATTTTTTACTTTTATCTCTCTCATAATATATAACAAACCTCCACAGTGATCTGAATCAAAGTGGCTTATTATAATATAATCCAATTTATTTATTCCCCTATTCAATAAATATGGCAATACTATACTTTCTCCTACATCAAAACTAGATGATGGTGTGTTGCTTCCTCCACCATCTATCAAAATTTTTTTATTTGATGGTGTTAGAATTAAAGTTGAATCACCTTGTCCAACATCTATAAAATATATTCTTAAATTTTTAAGTATATTGGGCCATAGATTCACACATAAAACAATAATACATGTAATAGAAATAATTTGATATTTATATTTTAATACATATTTCTTATAATAAAAAATCATAAATATGAGTATGTAATATAATATAATTAAAATAATATGAGGAGTGGGAATATAGATTTTTGAAATTCCTAATCCTGCAAAAAATTTACAAATATTTATTAATAAAGTTATAACAATATCTAGTATAATCCCAAATAAACTTGCAATTTTTATAGATATTAAAGATATAAAAAAGCTTATAAAACCAAGTATAATTATTATCTCTAATAATGGGGCTGCAAGTACATTGGAAAGTATAAATGTAAGTGATATAGTACTAAAACTATATATAGATATTGGCAATATTAATAAATTTGCTGATACTGTTATCATTACAGATTGTTTTATTTTATCTACAATTTTAATGGATTTTTTATTGTTATTATCCACACTTTGTGCAATATTGTTGAAATAAATTATGCCTATTGTTCCAGCATACGACATAAGCAATCCCACATCAACAATACTATATGGATTAATTAATAATATTAAAATTAATGATAAAGATAGATTATTTATAGTATCTGACTGCTTATATAAAATCTCTGCAAGTGTAGCTAATATTCCAACAATACAAGCCCTTTCTACTGAAGGAGAAGCTCCTGTTAAAATCATAAATATAAATAACAAAATAATTATTAAAGTATTCTTTAATCTCTTATTTATTCTTATTTTTTCAAATAATTTATTCATCCCCATTATAATATATGCAACATGTCCACCAGATACAGCTAACATATGAGTTAAACTACTATCTCTAAAAGCGTCTTCTATTTCTTTCGAAATTTCATTTCTATCTCCTATTAATATTCCTAAACAAAGAGCACTATTTTCCTCAGGCAATATTTTATCAATATTAAAATTTATCTTTAATCTTAAATTATTTATTAATATAGATATTAGATTTATACCATTTTCTTTAACTACTTTTATATCACCTTGATTCGAAGTAATTATTCCGTGAACTCCTTTAGTCTTAAGATATTCTCTATAATCAAACCCTTTATAATTTCCAGAAGTCTTTGCTTTTTCAAACTCTCCTTTCACTTGTACAATCTGCCCATATTTTAAATAATCATTTTCTGATTTTTTAACTTTTAATATTAATTTTGTTCCATTAAATTTTCTACTTTGATTAAAATTTTTTACTTTTATTGTATATTCAACAGAATAATCTCTTTTTATAGGATTACTAGCTACTACTCCTATCATATTTACTTTGTCATATTTTTCATCATATTTTGTATCATACATATTTTCTAAAAAAGAAATATGAATATATGACAGAATAAAACAAACAATTATAATTATAAAATTCTTTTTGTTTAGCTTTAATTTCAATATAAACAATAAAATAAGAGCTATACCAATTTTTTGATATAGCCCTGTTATTATTCCAAATATATATCCAATGGCTACAATAAATAATGGTCTTTTCACAAAATCCTTTCTTTATTGCCCCCATTTAAATTTTAATTAAAATATTCTTCTAGCTGTAACATATCTTGCAGCATAATATGAATCTGATAATCCTGATATTATTACTTTTCCCTTACCACTTGATGCATGTATAAATTGGTTTCCACCTATATATACTCCAATATGCCCTATTGATGTATTAGCACTATTGTTAAATACTACTAAATCACCAGGTGCTAAGTTTTCTTTTGATACATATACTCCTTTATATGATTGTGATGTTGCTGAGTGTGGTAATGAATATCCATATTTACTATATAAGAACATAGTAAATCCTGAGCAATCAAATGTAGAAGGTCCTGATCCACCATATACATATTTGCATCCCAAGTATTGTTTTGCTATACTCACCAATTCACTTCCTCTAGCTGAACCTGTAGCACTAGCACTTACTTCTTCAACTTTTTTCGTTGCTGTAGTGGCATTTCTATCTATATTTGTACTTCTTGATGTTGTCTCTATTTTGGTTGTTGATAATAAGCTTTTTAGTATGTATCCATCTTTACCTCCTATAGTAACCTTATACCAATCTCCATTTTCTCCAGTTACTGTAATTTCTGCATTTTGTACTGCTGAATCTATTGCAGTAGAATTTTTATCTGGTTTTTCTCTAACATTTATAGAAGTAGATTTTACATACATTTTTTTTGTAGAATCATAAATTGTTTCATTAACAGTAGCTTCTACTGCTGGTGTTTCTGGTTGGTTATTTTCTTGTTCTGCCACAGTAGTATCTTCTTTAACTTTTAGTTTTTCACTTCTAACCCAACCGCAGTAAGTTTCTGTTTCTATATAATCCCATCCTCTAACAGATGAAATAATTTTTACTTCAGTATCTTTTTTTAAGTTTTCTATTATGCAAGAGTTTACTAATGGTGATATTCTTACATCAATATCTTCTATAGCAATTTTTACTGTTTCACTTGTAGTATCTTGCGCTGTAGTTGTATTAGTAGTTGTATTAGTAACATCTGTTGTTGTATTCTCATTAGTTGTTGTATTTTCCACCACATTTGATACTGTATTATTTACTACTACATTCTCTCCTTCTTTTACTGCATAATCTTTACTTATATATCCTTCTGTATCTTCATATTTTATTTTATACCAATTATCTAATTCTTCTATAACCTCATATTCTTCATCTTGCGAAAGCAATTCAATAACTGGTGCTTCAGAAGAAGGCTCTTTTCTTAGCTTTAGTGTATCTGCTGTAATTGTAACTTTTGCTCCTAAAATTGTTGTTGTAAGTATACCTATAATAAGCATTGCTATAATTGTAATCCTTACAACGCTTTTCGATCTGTCCATTTTTAAAACTCCTTTTATTAAATTTGCAGACTACATTATACAATACATCCAAAAATTTGTCAAATTTTGGACAAAGACTGTCCCCAAATGCCCCAATTGGGCATTTGGGGACAGTCCCTGATTGGACATTTTGTCCACTCGGGGACAGATCTTATGTTTCTCTGCTACATTGTGTTAAAATATTGTTAACACAAAAATAGCAAGGTTTTACGATATCTCGTTATCCCTTGCTATTTCTATATTTTAGGTTATTTATTACTCAATTATTTCAGCAACTATACCTGAACCAACTGTTCTACCACCTTCACGGATAGCAAATCTTAATCCTTTTTCGATAGCTATTGGAGTAATTAACTCAATTGTCATTGTTACATTATCTCCTGGCATAACCATTTCTGTTCCAGCAGGTAGCTCTATAAGACCTGTAACATCTGTTGTTCTAAAATAGAATTGTGGTCTATATCCATTAAAGAATGGAGTATGTCTTCCACCTTCTTCTTTTGTTAGAACATAAACTTCTGCTTTGAATTTTGTATGTGGTTTAATTGATCCTGGTTTTGCTAAAACTTGACCTCTCTTGATGTCTTCTCTTTGAACACCTCTTAGAAGTACTCCTATATTATCTCCAGCTTCAGCTTGATCTAATAATTTTCTAAACATTTCTACACCAGTAACAACTGTTTTTGAAGATTCGTTTGCTAAACCAACGATTTCAACTTCGTCTTGTAGTTTTACAACTCCTCTTTCTACTCTACCAGTAGCAACTGTTCCTCTACCTGTAATTGTGAATACATCTTCAACAGGCATTAGGAATGGTTGATCAATTGGTCTTTCTGGTGTTGGGATATAACTGTCAACAGCATCCATTAATTCATTGATTGGTGCATATACTGGATCATTTGGATCTTGTGAAGTAGATTCTAATACTTGTAATGAAGATCCTTTGATAACTGGTATATCATCACCTGGGAAGTCATAGCTTGATAATAAATCTCTAACTTCCATTTCAACTAATTCTAATAATTCTGGATCGTCAACCATATCGCATTTATTTAAGTAAACAACGATATATTTAACACCAACTTGTCTAGCAAGTAGTATATGCTCTCTTGTTTGAGGCATAGGACCATCTGCTGCAGAAACAACTAATATTGCTCCATCCATTTGAGCAGCACCAGTAATCATGTTTTTAACATAATCAGCATGTCCTGGACAGTCAACGTGTGCATAATGTCTTTTATCTGTTTCATATTCAACGTGAGCTGTATTAATTGTAATTCCTCTTTCTCTTTCTTCTGGAGCTTTATCGATCATGTCATAAGCTTCATATTGAGCTTTACCTTTAAGTGCTAAAACTTTTGTTATAGCAGCTGTAGTTGTTGTTTTACCATGATCAACGTGTCCGATTGTACCAATGTTAACGTGTGGTTTTGTTCTTTCAAATTTTGCCTTAGCCATTATAAATTTCCTCCTTTTAAGTTAGCTATTGAAGTTTAACTGATTAGTATCTATATTTTTTATCAGTCCTTCAAGCTACTATTTAATATATTTTATAAATTTAATAACAATTTTAATCAATGCTATTCTATACTAATTTTAAGTAAATATCAAGCATTTTTTTAAAATTATAGTAATTATATATTAGTCTTTCTTTGCTCTTGTAGCAACAATTTGTTCTAATACTGATTTTGGAACTTCTTCATAATGAGATGGTTCCATTGAATATGTTCCTCTACCTTGTGTTTTTGAACGTAAGTCTGTAGCATAACCAAACATTTCTGAAAGTGGAATAAATCCTCTTATTATTTGGTTACCACTTCTTGTTTCCATTCCTTCCATTCTACCACGTCTAGAGTTAATATCTCCTATAACATCTCCCATGTATTCTTCTGGAACTGTTACCTCAACCTTCATTATTGGCTCTAAAATTACTGATTTAGCTTGTTTACATCCTTCTTTGAATGCCATTGAACCTGCAACTTTAAATGCCATTTCTGAAGAGTCAACTTCATGGTAAGATCCATCTACTAATGTAGCTTTGAAATCTATAACTGGATATCCAGCTAAAACTCCGCTTTCAGCAGCTTCTCTTATACCTTCTTCAATTGGTTTGATGTATTCTT
>CALXJL010000022.1 GCA_944388615.1 uncultured Clostridia bacterium | reverse complement strand
TATTTTGATAACAAAATTTCTTTTTTATTTAGAGGAAATGTTAAAATATATCTATCTGTTTTTGATTGTTCATCATAATTAAATGTTGCCATACTAAACATACCAAAACCAAGTGTCAACATAAGTGCTATCATAACTCCAACACCTTTTGTTGTTTCCTGAGCTATTCCTGTTAAAACAAATATTAATACATATATAATCAGGGTCCTTCTATAACTTTTTAATTGTAATAAATCTTTTGTAATTAAACCACTAATAATATTCATATTATTTTTCCCCCTTTATATAAATTAACATTATATCATCTAGTGTAGGTTTATCTATTATCTTAAAATCATATTTTCTTTTAAACCCTACTTTATCTTCTACTAAAATATCATATTCATATCGGTTTATTTTGAATTTTACATAATCATTTTTATCTATTTTTTCAAATTCTGATTTAGAACACTTTACAATACCATACTTTTCTAATAATTCATCTCTTGTTTTTGATAAGGCAATTTTTCCATTATTTATAAAAGTAATATAATCTGCAATATGTTCTAAATCAGATGTTATATGACTAGATACAAATATCGAATTTTCTCCATTTTGAATAAAATCTTGAAAAATATCTAATATTTCACTTCTTGCAACTGGATCTAATCCTGATGTTGGTTCATCTAATATCAAAAGTTTTGGATTATGTGATAATGCTACTGCTATTTTTAACTTCATTTTCATACCACTAGAATATTCTTTCGATATTTTATTTTTAGGTAATTTAAAATCTTCTAAATACCTAAAATATAATCTTTCATCCCAATTTTTATAAATTTTTTTCATTATTTTATTTATATCTGTTGGATTTAAGTATTCTGAAAAAAAGCTATCATCTAAAACAACTCCAATATCTTCCTTAATTTTCTTTTCATACTTTTTTATGTCCAATCCAAAAATATTAATTTCTCCATTATCTATATTAATTAAATTTAAAATTGCCTTTATAGTTGTTGTTTTTCCTGCTCCATTTTCTCCTATTAATCCCATAATCATTCCCTTTGGCACTTTTAAGTTTACATTTTTTAATTCAAATTCATTATATTTTTTGCTCAAATTTTTGATTTCTAGAATATTTTCCATTTTCTTTTATTCCTCCTCATATAAAATATCTAACATTTCTTGAATCTCTTTTTTAGAAATGCCACTTATTCTAGCAATAGATACAGCAGTATCTATTAACCCTTCTATCTTTTGTAACTGTTCCTCTTTTATAAGCTCTGTGTTTTTATTTGCCACATAAGTTCCTTTTCCTGGTATAGTTTCTACATAACCTTCTTTTTCTAATTCTTCATAAGCATTTTTTGTAGTAATTACACTTATTCTCAAATCTTTTGCTAAATTTCTTATTGATGGTAAAATTTCTCCTGCTTTTAGTTCATTAGAAACTATTTTATTTTTTATTTGCTCTTTCACTTGCTCATATAAGGGAATATTACTTGAATTACTTATTATAATATCCATAACCATTCCTCTTTTCTATACTGTATATATACAGTATATTCAGTTTATATACAGTTGTCAATATCTTTTTATAAAAAAAATATAAATTTTTCCAAATTAAAAGAAGAGAACCTCTATTTTTATAGTAGTTCTCCTCTAAACATACATAAATTATTTTTTATTGTATTTGTAAATTTTTAATTTTAGCATAAATATCATACCAGCTGTAGCACCTATAAATATTAGTTCCTTTACATTCCTTGTTATAAATTGCATTAAAACATATTACTGGTATGTGTTTAGATATTTTATTTATATTATCTGGCTTATCTTCTATCATTATATCAATACTATTATTTAAACAATCTTCTAATTTATCCTCTGGACTAAAAATAATTTTATCATAATAAATATTATTTCTTTTAAGCCAATCTTTTACTATGTTTCTCATTTTTTCACCTTCAGGTGTATTACTGTCAGTCATTAATCTTGCTGTAATAATAAATAATTTATTTCCATCATTGTGTAATTTATTTGTTATTTCGTCGGCAAATTTTCTTACTGGTTCTTTAGTTGCATAGTCAAATAAATATTTTTTCCAGAATTCATTATCCAAATTTCTATCTATATTAAATATTTCTTTTATATCATACCCTTCACTATTAATAATAACTTCATGATATTGTTCAAATGCAAATTTACTTCCACAGTCTAGTTGCCATTTTTCTAAATCTGTTAACACTCCATCTATATCTATACCTATATTCATAACTTACCTCCACTCTATTTCTAATCTTTTATATAAACTTATACTAACACAAATAAGAGTAATTATCAATATATAACTACTCTCGTAGATAGTGTCAATTTGTTTGACTTAGTAATCTAAATAAGTTATAGTTGTACCAACTAAAAGTTTGCACTGGAGGTGTGTTATCTATGTATAATCCTGAACAAGATGGAAATTTATTGATCACTTTAGATTGCTGGAAAGACTTGCATCCTTCTTTAATAACAATTCCTCTTGAGACAGAATATAAGATTCCATATGGAATACTTTATTCTAAAAATCCTAAAAAAGAAGTTTTAGATTTTTTAAAAATAATAAAAAATAAGGAAAAAATTTTTTAAGTATACTATTACATCAAATTTCCAAACATGATATAATACATAAGTATATAAACACTATAACTATACCTCAGTTATGTGTTATTTACATGTAGAAAGGAGGAAAACTTATGCCAGCAAATAAAAAAGAAGGAATTGTTTTTGGAATTAGTATGTGTTTTATTATGGTATTCTTCATGGGACTTTTAAATATTTCTATTCATTTAGGGAAATTTAATTTAGAATCTATTAAAACAACCTTAATTGCTTTTCCTTTAACTTTTATTATCGCCTTTGTTTTAGAAAATGTAGTTATTGGAAAAATCAATCATATATTATTAGAAAAATTTGTAGATAAATCTGATAGTAAAAATGCATATATTCTTTTTAATTGTTTCTTTATTGTAACATTAATGTCTCTAGTTATGACTATTATTGGTGGTTTCTTAGGTGGAGATAATATACAAACTATATTAAGCGAATTTTTTATTAGATGGCCTAGAAATTTCTGTGCTGCATTTTTCTTAAACATTTTAGTTGCAGGACCTATTAGTCGAGCTATTTTAATGGCTATCCAATCAAGAAATGAACAAAATGTCTCTAGTATAAATAATTGTTAATTCTTCCATACTATTCAAAAAAAATACACTATATTTTTCTTAAAATATAGTGTATTTTTATCGTATTTCTTAATCTCTAAATTACTATATTTATTCTGACCTCAATGCTGTTACGGGATCTTCTTTCGCAGCTTTTCTAGACGGGATAATCCCTCCTATAAGTGTTAAAATTGTGCTTAATATAATTAAAATAATACCTGCCATCATTGGTAATGTAGCATTAATATTGGTCTGTCCTGCAATTGAATGAATAATTTTATTTGTAGGAATTAATAATAATAATGTAACCCCTATTCCAATTATACCTGCAAATAATCCAATGATAAATGTCTCTGCATTAAACACTTGTGCAACATTTCCTTTAGATGCTCCAATAGCTCTTAAAATGCCTATCTCCTTTTTACGTTCTAATACACTAATATATGTAATAACACCAATCATTATTGAAGAAACAACCAAAGATATTGCAACAAACGCAATAAGTACATAACTTACAACATCTACAATCGTTGTTACAGAACTCATTAATGTTCCTACTATATCTGTATAAGAAATTACTTTATCTTCATTATTTGATTCTTCCATACGCACATTATATTCGTCTAGAATTCTTTTAATATTTTCATTTGACTCGAAATCTTTTGGATAAATACTAATACTGCTTGGTTCTTCAAAATCAGCATATCCTAATTTTTTAAGATTAGTTTCATAGGTAGTTTGTTCTTTTGTCATAAGTGATTGCATTAGTTCTGCTAATTCTTCTTCATTCATCTTCATATGTATAGCTCCTGTAAAAGCATCTGTGTCAATACTAATTGCATTTGCCATTGATGTACTCAATTTTGTAATACTTGACTTCATTTCTTTTGCGATACTATCACTCATTGAATTCATAACACTTTTCATATACTTTTCTATGATTGTTGAAATCTGCGTATCTAAATTTTGAGACTTAATAATATTTGATAAACTACTACTAATAATCTGTTTTGCTTCCTCTGATTTTAAATAATCCATAAGATATTTATCAATTTGTGTAATATCTGGTAAATTATTTTCTTTTGCATACTCTTCAAATCCTTTTAGAATATTAGTCATGATTTTCTGCATTTGCTCTTGTGTAATATTAAGTTCTCCATTTTCTTTAATTGCTTCTTCAATTTCCTTTTTTAATAACTCACTTACTTCCTTTGATTGTAAATATTGTGATAAGTATTCGCCAATTTTACTAATATCAGTTTCTGGATGATTTTTTGCATAATCCTCATATCCTTTTAAAAGATCATCAATTATTAATTGAATTTCATTACTTGATATATTAAAATTTAATTGGTCTAGAACACTATTTAGATCAAGTGAAGGTAATGATGCTTGATTTATTACTTTGTTTAAGTTTCCCAAATCAACATTTATTTTTGATTCATCCACTTTAAATGCTGATTTCATAGCATCTGCATCTACTTCAATTAATGATTTCATATCAAAAGGATTTTCTTCTGTATTATCAAATCTTTTACCAGTAAATACATTGATATCTGGATTTTCCAATTGTTCTTTCACAATTTGACTATCTACTGCTTTTTCAATAATATGATCAGATAAAGAAGATGGATAATATATTCCTGTTTGTAGCATAGTTGCTGATACTCCCTCTTTTGGCTGTACAATTCCAACAATTTTTAAATCTTCTCCTTTTTCTATAATACCTTTCATATAATCTTCATTTTCTGATTTATCACGCCAAATATTATAATCTGCATCATATTCATAATAATCTATACTATTTATTAATTTAAAAGTAGTACCCAAAATATCATCATATGAATAAGAACCACTATTATCTGGAACATCCACATTTTCTTCGTGTGCAAATTGATTAACCATATTTTCAAGTTCTTCAAAATCCCTTAATCCTAAAGTGTATTGCATATAATCACTAATATTGCCTTTTGATGTTAGTACTAAAACACATTCATTATAATTACTAGGCCAATTTCCAGCTTTTACATCATACTGATCTTCAAATAAGTCTGTATTACTTGGCATTTGAAAAAATACATCTGTACTCATCATACTTGACATCATACTATTTGAACTAGTAGATGATCCTATTCCCAAACTAGAAAAAGATGTGTTTGGGTTAAGTTGTTCTATATTTTCTATATCTGAACTATAGATTTGTGGTGAAATATTATATGTATATTCAATTGCTTTTGCATATTCTTTTATATTAGATTCATCACTTTCCAAATACTTTTTTAGAGAAGCTAAATCATTTGAACCTATTTTTGAAAACATATTTGTTATCATATTCGTAACATTTATATCACCATTTTCATTTTCCTTATTTGCATCTGCACCCGCATCTACTAACATTGCAGTCATATCTATCCCTGTACTTTGAATTTGCAAAGGATATTCTGATAAGGTCTCTTCTTCTATTGATTTAATATAAGAATTTACACCATTTGATAATGATAATATAAGTGCAATTCCAATAATACCAATTGAGCCAGCAAAAGATGTTAAAAATGTCCTTCCTTTTTTAGTTTTTAAATTATTAAAACTTAGAAATAAAGATGTTAAAAATGACATAGATGTTTTTCCCATATTTTTATGTTGAGGTTTTTTATGTTTTTCTTCTAAAAAATACGGATTAGTATCAGAGCATATTTTTCCATCTCTTAAATTCACAATACGTGTAGCATAATTTTCCGCTAATTCAGGATTATGTGTTACCATTACTACTAAACGATCTTTTGCGACTTCTTTTAAAAGTTCCATTACCTGTATACTAGTTTCACTATCTAAAGCCCCTGTTGGTTCATCTGCAAGTAAAATATCTGGATCATTTACTAAAGCTCTTGCAATTGCAACCCTTTGCATTTGTCCACCTGATAATTGATTTGGCTTTTTATGTATTTGTTTTCCAAGTCCCACTTGTTCTAATGCTTTTAAAGATCTTTTCCTACGTTCATTTTTAGAAACACCTGAAATAGTTAAAGCCAATTCTACATTAGCTAAAATAGTCTGATGTGGAATTAAATTATAACTTTGGAATACAAATCCAATTGTATGATTTCTATAGGAATCCCAATCTCTGTCTTTATAATCTTTTGTAGAAATTTCATTAATAATTAAATTTCCACTATCATAACGATCCAGTCCTCCTATTATGTTTAAAAGTGTGGTTTTTCCAGAACCACTTGGTCCAAGAATCGCCACAAACTCATTATCTCTGAGATTTAAACTAACATTATCTAACGCTTTTTGCACTAAATTTCCTGTTTTATATTCTTTACAAATATTTTTTATCTGTAACATTTACGCTAATTCTCCTTCTGATTTAATTTAAAAAGTCAAGTCCAGGTCTGTCCCCAAGTGGACATTTTTGGCATTCCGGGACAGTCCCCAAATGGACATTTTGTCCACTTGGGGACAGACCTCTAGTAAAATATATTTTTCTTAAATTTATCAAAATACCACTTATTTAAGTGTTTTCTTTTCTTGAAAATCAATACTTTATTTTTATCTATTTGTCTTATAGTTTCTATAACTTTATCTCTTTTATTTTTTCTCCAATTCCATACCCAAAAGAAAAATTCTAAAGACATTTTTTCTTTGCAGCCAGGAATTTCTGGTCTTTCCTTACCATGTGTTTTTATAAATCTTCTTAAGATTCCTTTTATTTGAGCAAAAGATGAATAATCTAAATAAATAACTAAATCCGATTTTTCCAATCTTTGTTTTAAAGTTGAATTATAAGTACCATCAATTACCCATTTATCTTCATTTACTTTTTCTAATATAATTTTATCTCTTTTTTCTTTGTCTATCTCTTCCCAATTTTCTGAATAATTCATACCATCTAAATGATATACTGGTAATTTCAACACTTCTCCCAAATTATTTGCCAATGTTGTTTTTCCATTACCGCTTCCTCCAATTACACTTATTCTTTTTATTTTTTCATTCATAAAAACACCCCCAAGAAAAATCCTATTTATTAAGTTTTAAAATTATTTATCTTCTTTATCATGTGTTCCAGAATTTAATGCTTTATTATTAGATGATTTCATTAGCATTTTTTTAGCAATTGCACAAATAATTGGATTTGTTGCAGATATTGCTTCAATGTTCTTCTTTAATCCCAATGTTTTTAAACAAGTATCTGTATAATCTACTACCATATCCAGTCCAGATATAAAAGATGCCATATCAGAATTTAAAAATACCATTGGATATGCCATTTCTTCTGGTGTTGCTAGTCTTCCTGCTAATCCTGCTTGTTCAATTAATTTTTCTTCACTTCCAATCATATCTTGAAATTCCTGTTTCATACCAGTATCTGTTGACCCTGGTAGAACATTATTTATTCTAATTCCTAGCTTAGCAAATTCTACAGATTGTTCACATGCAAATTGTGAAGTACATCTTTTAGAATACATATATGCAAATGTAGCTGGAGCAGAATTTGCTATTTTTCTTGTTAATGCTTCTACTTCTTCCCAAGTTTTTGCATGTACAACTTTGTTTTGCTCTTTTTTAAATTTTTTCCATTCTAGTCCTGCTGTTGAAGTACAATATACAATTGAGCCACCTTTTGACATTCTTGTTTTTAAATAATTTAATGTTATATACATATTTGCTGTATAATTACAATCAAATGTTGTTCTATAATCTGTTTTAGATCCAGAAAGTCCCGCTACTCCAAAGAAAGAATCAATGTGTTCTGGAATTTTTTTAAAAGCTTCATCAATTTCTTGTTTATTCGCAAGATTACATTTTATAAATTCTGTAATTCCATCAACTGTACATGGATTTAAATCTAATGCATATACTTTAGCTCCTAAATCCACAAGCATCTGTGTTGTTGCTTTTCCCATTCCACTTGATGCTCCTGTTACTACACATACTTTATCTGTATAACCAAAATAATTTTTCATTTGTATCCTCCTTTTACCATATTTAAAATATGGTTTTATTTATTATCAAATTATATAATTTTTAGAGAAATTATTCAACCACTACTCATTAATTTTCTTTTTAGTATATAATAACTTGTATAAAATGGAATTGTCATCTGTGCTACACTCATAATTAATGTAAATAAAATAGAGCCATTAGTTATATTATACAATACTTCAATTGGATTACCAGGAAAATTCTTTGATATAAACATTAAATTACTATCAAAGATATTATTTATAAATACTGCAATAATACACATAATTCCCACTAAACTAGCAAAATATTTTATATCATTTTTCTCTACTTCTATATAGTTCGTTCTATTTACCAATATTCCTAAATATACCATAGTTCCATGAAAGAAAAAACTATGAATACTAATAAAATGAAGTGCTGGATACATGGGCAATGATGTAGATGGATATAATATAAAAACTATTCCTCCAATAATTGAACCTGTTGCTATAAAAACATCTCCAATTCTCTTAAATTTACCTTTTCCAAAAGAACTCAATAGACCTGCATATAATAACATACTACAATAATATAATGGCAAGTAATTATTAACATCATATATTGAACCTTCAATTATACAATAAACAATCCTAATTACTTCTAATACGCATAATATAATTGTTAATCTTTTAATAATAACATGAACTTGCATTTTACTTAAATTCTTAGAACATTTTAATGCAATTATTATACCAACAATTGTAAGCCCAATATAAATAAAATGACCTAAAGTAAACATGCCACATACATCATATTCTCTAACCAAGACTAATTCAACCTCTTCCTAATATTTTCACTGAACGACAGTCCCCAATTGGGGACTGTCCCGGAATGGACAAAATGTCCATTCCGGGACAATCTTTAAATTCAGACTAATTACTCATTTTTACTTTTTCTTTTTGACTATAATGTGTATGTAATAATTCGTGTGCTTTTTCTCCATTTGGTTTTCCTAAATATTCTTTATATATTTGTTGTAATACTGGGTTTTGATGTGATTTTCTTATTACTTCTTTTTCATCTATTGAGTATAATGCATTTGCCCTTAGTTTTCTAACATCAACTGTTCTGCGTAATTTTGCTGGTTTAATTGGTTGACCTCCTCCCATTACACATCCTCCTGGGCAAGCCATTATCTCAATAAAATCATAATCTGCTTTTCCCGATTTTATTTCTTCCATTATCGCTCTAGCATTTCCAAGTCCACTTGCAACAGCAACTTTTATATCTTTTCCATTTACTTTTACAGTTGCTCTTTTTATTCCTTTTTTTCCTCTTACTTCTTCAAAATTAATTTCTTGTAAATCTTCACCTGTAAGTAAATCTTGTGCAGTTCTCAAAGCTGCTTCCATAACTCCTCCTGTTGTTCCAAATATTGCAGCAGCACCACTTGCACCTCCCATTGGATCATCAAAATTTGAATCTTGTAATGATGTAAAATCAATATTTGCTTGTCTAATCATCTTTGCAAGTTCTCTTGTTGTTATTACTATATCTACATTATACATATCATCATTTATCATTTCATCTTTTTGTCTTTCATATTTTTTTGCAACACATGGCATAACAGAAACCACACAAATATTTTTAGGATCAATTCCTTCTTTTTGTGCATAATATGATTTCAAAATTGCTCCAAACATCTCATGTGGAGACTTACAACTAGATAAACAATCTAGATATTCAGGATATTCCATTTCAATAAACCTAATCCATGCAGGACAACAAGATGTCATCATAGGTAGTGTTTTATTATTTACTACTCTATCTATAAATTCTGTAGCTTCTTCCATTATAGTAAAATCTGCACCTGTATTTGTATCAAATACTTTATCAAAACCTAATCTCTTTAAAGCTGTTACCATTTTTCCTGTAACATTTTTTCCAATAGGCATATCAAATTCTTCACCTAGTGCCACTCTAACTGCAGGAGCTGTTTGTACTAGCACAATAGTATTTTCATCTTTTAATTTTGCTTCAACTTCATCAATATTTTCTTTCTCATGTAATGCTGCTGTAGGACAATTTTGAATACATTGACCACAAAATGTACAATTCACATCTTGTAATGATTTATGCTCAGCTGTTGAGATTGTTGATTCAAATCCTCTGTTTACACAATCTATTGCACCTACTTTTTGAACATTTTTGCATGTTGATATACATCTTCTACATAATACACATTTAGCAGTATTTCTAACTATTGAAGGTGATGTATCATCAACAATCTTTGTAGAAATTTCTCCTTCAAATTCTACATCTGTTACTCCAAATTTCAAAGCCAAATCTTGAAGTTCACAATTTCCATGTCTTATACAACTTAAACATTTCCTTTCATGTGCTGATAATATTAATTTTAATACATTTCTTCTTGCTTCAATTACTTTGTCTGTATTTGTTCTAATTACCATTCCCTCTTCTACTTTTTGCATACATGATGTAACAAACCCTCTTGCTCCTTCCACTTCTACCAGACATATTCTACAATCTCCAATTTCATTTACATCTTTCAAATGACATAAAGTTGGTATATCTATCCCTACATTTTTAGCTGCTTCCAAAACTGTAATATTTTCAGGAACCTGTATTTTTATTCCATCAATTGTTATATTTACCATTACAAACTCTCCCTTCTTATCCTATTGCTTTAAAAGGACACTTATTCAAACATGTACCACATTTTATACATTCTTCTTCATTAATATATCTTACTTCTCTTCCTTCTCCTTTTATTGCATTTACAGGACAACTTTTTTGGCATAATCCACATCCTTTGCATTTTTCAGGAGTTATTTGTATTTTTGCTAAAGCCTTACATTCATGAGCTCTACATTTTTTCTCTACTGCATGTTCAATAAATTCCTCTCTAAAATACTTAAGTGTACTAATAACTGGATTTGGTGCACTTTGACCTAATCCACAAATACTAGAATTTGCTACTGTAGTTGCTAATTTTTCAAGCTTATCTATATCTTCCAAAGTTCCTTCTCCATTTGTTAATTTTTCCAAAATCTCATACATTCTTTTGGTACCAATTCTACAAGGATTACATTTACCACAACTTTCACTTACAGTAAATCCTAAATAAAATTTCGCTAAATTAACCATACATTTTGAATCATCCATTACAATAAGTCCACCTGATCCCATCATAGATCCTATTTGTTTTAATGATTCATAATCTATAGGTGTATCCAAATATTGTGCAGGTATACACCCACCTGATGGTCCTCCTGTTTGTGCAGCTTTAAATTCTCTTCCATTTGGTATACCACCACCTATATCATATACTATTTCTCTTAAGGTAGTTCCCATTGGAACTTCAACTAATCCTATATTTTTTACATTTCCACCTAATGCAAATACTTTAGTTCCTTTTGATCCCTCTGTTCCAATCTTTGAATACCAATCTGATCCATTTAATATTATTTTAGGTATATTTGCATATGTTTCTACATTATTAATCAATGTAGGACATTGCCATAATCCCTTATTTGCTGGGAAAGGTGGTTTTATTCTTGGTTGGCCTCTTCTTCCTTCAATTGATTCTAAAAGTGCTGTTTCTTCTCCACATACAAAAGCTCCTGCTCCAAGTCTAATTTCTACATCAAATTCAAAATCTGTTCCAAAAATATTTTTACCAAGTATTCCTCTTTCTCTTGCTTGATCTATAGCTATTTGAAATCTATGTACTGCTATTGGATATTCAGCTCTTACATAAATATATCCCTTATTTGCTCCAATAACATATCCTGCTATCATCATAGCCTCTATTACACAGTGTGGATCCCCTTCTAAGATACTTCTATCCATAAAAGCTCCTGGATCTCCTTCATCTGCATTACATACTACATATTTTTGTTCTCCTTCTGCCTGTTTAGCAAAAAGCCACTTTTTTCCTGTAGGGAATCCTGCTCCTCCACGACCTCTAAGTCCTGATTTTGTTATTTCTTCTATTACTTCATCTTTAGTCATCTCTTTTAGAACTTTTTCTAAAGCTTTATATCCATCTACTGCTATATAATCATCTATTTTTTCTGGATCTATACTACCACAATTTTTTAGAGCAATTCTTTTCTGTTTTTTATAAAAATCTATTTCATCTAGTCTTTTTGATATTTCACCATTAGCATCTCTATATAAAAGTCTTTCTACTAATTGATCCTCAATAATATGTTTTTGTATTATTTCTTCACAATCTTCTGGTTTTACTTTTGCATAAAATATATTTTCTGGTCTTATAATTACAACAGGTCCTTTTGCACATAGACCAAAACATCCTGTTTGTACTACTTCAACATTTTCTATATTTCTATTTTGTATAATATTTTTAAAATTTTCGATTATATTTGTAGATTTTGATGATGTGCAACCTGTACCATGACAAACTAATATTGTTTTCATACTTTTTCCTCTCTTTCTTTATTTAATATTTCATCTATAACTTTATCTAATTGGGATACAGTTGCATTTCCATGCACTTCATCATTTACTGTAAATACTGGTGCCAATCCACAAGCTCCTATGCATCTTGTTTCCTCTAGTGAAAATATTCCATCTTTTGTTGTTTCTCCAGGCATTATTTTTAATCTTTCTTTAGCTCTATCCATAATTTTTTCTGATCCTTTTACAAAACATGCTGTTCCTAAACAAATAGCAATATTGTATTTACCCTTAGGTTTTAATGTAAATCTAGAATAAAATGTTATAACTCCATAAATCTCTGCCATTGATATATTCAAATATTCCGAAATTTCTTTTTGTGATTTTTCAGATATATATCCATAATGTTCTTGCACACTATTTAAAATCTGAATTAAATTATCTTTTTCTGGTTTAAACTTATTAAGTAATTCTTCCATATACTGGTCTTTTTTGCAATTTCCGCATTGGCACATATTTTCATCCACACTTATCACATTCCTTTCACCACTTTATTTGTTTTCATCTTATCATAATAATTATATTACTGTAAATAGAAAAAATGAACTTTAGAGAAACATTCTCTAAAGTTCACAAACTAATTCATTCATTAATGTTTTAACAGATATTATTTCTTTTACTTTATCTACATTACTACCACAGAAAATTAATGCTTCTCGCATATTTCCTTTTACTGCATTTATAAGTGCTTTTGTTATACAATATGGGGTATTTCCAATATCACATGTTTTTATGCAATTATAACATTTTTCAATTTTACATTTTGCTTGTTCTGTACTTTTTATAAAACTATTATAAATTGCTCTGCCAGGCATACCAACTGGACTTTTTATTATTTTCACATCTTCTTTTTTTGCATTTATATAGGCTTTTTTAAATTCTTCTGATGCATCACATTCATTTGTTGCTACAAATCTTGTTGCCATTTGAACTCCAGATGCACCTAAATCTAAAAACCTTTTTATATCTTTTCCATCCCATATTCCACCTGCTGCAATTACTGGTATCTTCTTACCTGTTTCTTTTTCTACATCATTTATATAGCTCACAATATCTGTTGTTATATCTTCTAATTTTGGTTTATTTTCTTCTTCTAATTCTTCATTTTTAAATCCAAGATGTCCCCCTGCTTCTGGTCCTTCTACTACTATCATATCTGGTACATAATCATATTTTTTCATCCAATGTTTAACTATTAATTTACAACATCTTAAAGATGATACAATAGGTGCAATCTTTGTATTTGATCCTTTTGTATATTCTGGTAAATCTTTTGGTATTCCTGCTCCTGATACAATTAAATCTATTTTTTGTTTTACACATTCTTTTACTATCTCAGCATAATTCTTCAATGCTACCATTATATTAACACCCAATATTTTATCTTCTCCTGCTATTTGTCTAGCTTTTTTTATTTCTTTTCCTATTGCTCTTAAATTAGCTTTCATTGGATTTTTATTAAAATCTTCTTCCAAATATCCGATATCAGCTGTTGAAATAATTCCTATTCCGCCTTCTTTACTAACAGTTCCAGCTAATTTATGCATAGAAACACCAACACCCATTCCTCCTTGAATTATTGGATATTTTGATTCTTTCTCGCCGATTTTTATACCCTTCATCTTTTCTCCTTTCATATACTTTTTTACAAAGATTAAGTTATCACTTTAATTATACCCTGTCAATATTTTGACCATACGTTTGATATAAGAAAAAGAATGAACTTTAAGGAACGTCCCTAAAGTTCATTTCTATGTTTCCAACTCCACCATCTATATCTATAGAATTCGATCCATTTCCTATTTTTTCATCATCTGCTACTTCTTCATTATCTATTTTTATTGTTCCAAATCCTTTAGATGTTGTTATTTCATAATCTTCTTTATTACCATTGACATTTATATTTAAACTTCCAATTCCTGAATCAATCTTATTCTTTCCTGTTAATTTTGCTGAAATATTTGCCTCTCCTATTCCCATGTCAAATTCTAGATTGTTAATAACACCAGATTCAATTGTTATTTTTCCTGCTCCACCTCCAATATCTGCATCATCTGATACATTTAAGGTATTAATTCTAGTTTCTCCAGCACCTAATTCAAATGATAATTTTTTTGCAACAAGTTTTTCTATATTAATTTCTCCTGCTCCTGTATTAATTTCTATTTTTTCAAATTCTAAATCTTGTGGTATGTATACACATAATTCCGAATCATTGCTATTTGAAAACCATTTATGGTCTTTTTCTTCTATTTTTAATTTATTTCCATCTTGTATACATTCTATATAATTACTATTAGTTTCGGCTCTTAGATTATCTCCATTTTTTATTTTTAAATTTGCGTATGCAATATCAATCTCCAAAATCGCAATATCTTTATTTTCAAAATCCATACCGCTTATTTCTCCAGCAGATATATTCACTTTTTCTTCATTCCTTAATCCTAAGACACCTGCCAATCCATTTATAACAGCCAAAACAGACGTAAATATTGTTACTATTAAAAATATGGCAAATGCAATTGCTAAATATTTAATTATTCTTTGAACTGTTGTCATTTAATTTCAACACCTCCAAATATACAAGTTGCATTTACATATATAATATGAGCATCTGTATTTTCTATATGTTTCTTTTCATCTGAAACTCCTCCAAATATTGATGAAGATTTTACTTTTATTTTTACATTTTCAGGAACAAAGATATCAATTCCTCCAAATATACTACTTGTATTAATTACTGTATCAGATTCTATTATAGCTTTTCTTAAATCGCATTTAACTCCACCAAATACTGCAGTTAAATCTGCTCCATTAAATTTCTCTCCATCAAAATTAATATCTTGACCTGAGAATGTAGCACAATACTCGTTTTCTTTTGGTTTGTTTTCATTTAATTTTTTTATTTCTTTATTCACTTTACTAGATACTGTATCTTTAAATACAAGTGACAATCCTATTACCACTAGAATTGTTGGGAATATCAATTTCCAAATCATATCAAAATCCAATATATCTTGACAACATAATAACAATATAATTCCTATTATTAATCCTATAACATTCCCAGTTTTTTCTCTTTCTTTAAATAATCCTATAAAACATGGTATTATAATAAATAAAGTCCACCATCCATCAAAAAAAATATTTATATCTGTTAATCCTAAAGCATTTCCTCCTATTATTACTCCAATAACTATAAGTACTATTCCCCATAATATATTTCCTATTTTTTTCATATTAACCTCCTATTTTCTTAACTTTTTCAGGTTTATGTTACAATTTGTTTTCTTTCCTGCTATAATAATATAATCCAATGTTATATATTCACTATTATTTAATAATGCTATCATAGATGCTTCATTTAATATTGTTTCTATTGCAGAACAACTTAAATTTTCAAATGCGTCTGCTAATTTATTTTTATCTATTTCTTCAGCCAAATTCTTCTTATTTGTATATAAATCTATTAACTCAACTCTAGTATTAAAATCTGGATCTGATATATTATATTTTAAATCAAATCTTCCAGGTCTTATTAAAGCAGGATCTAATGAATTAAACGAATTGGTTGCAGTTATAACTAATATACCATTTTCTGTATCAAATCCATCCATTTCATTTAGCATTGCTGTTATTATTCTATTATTTTCTTTATCTACTCCTGTCCCCGCATAATTCCTCCTTTCTCCTATTCCATCAAATTCATCTATAAATATGATACAAGGTTTATGTCTTTTCGCTTTTTTGAAAAGCATTTTAATTTTCTTTGCTCCCATTGACATCATTGCACTTTGAAAATCCGCCCCTTTTGTTGCAATAAAATTAATATTTGCTTCTCCTGCTAAAGCTTTTGCGAATAATGTTTTTCCATTTCCTGGATTTCCTTCTAGTATTATACCTTTTATAGGTCTTATTCCCTTTTTATTATACTCTTCATAATTTTTTAGTATCTCTACTGTTTTCATCATTTCTTTTTTTAGCTCTTCCATACCTGCAATATCTGTAAATTTTACATTTGTATGTTTTATTACTTTAAAATTTTTACTACTTGTATTATATAATTTAGTTATTGCAAAAACTACTATTCCAAAGAAAAATATATAAAATAATATATCAAAGACAAATGCTATTTTTTCTTGATTAGAATTGGTATCTACTCTTACACCTGATAATAATAGTTTTTCCTTAAAATCATCAACATTAGGATTATCTGTATAATAATTATTAGTATCATTCTTTTTGGTAAATTGAATACTATTATCTTCTATTATTACTGTTTCAATATTTTCATTTTCCAACTCTTGGGAAAATTCTTTATATCCTATATAGGTTCTATTTTCTGAATTAAATAAACTTAACAATATTGTTATAATAATTATTGATATCACAATAATTGTTATATTTCTAATTTTTTTATTCATAAATCCTCCATTTATCTTTTCCTATAACTCAAATTGTGTTGTGCATATTTGTGGCTAGAAAAAATTCAATCTAATATTCCTCATCTTCATTTTCTATTCTTATTAATAATCGATAATGTGACCAGCTTATTTCGTCACACAGTGTGTGGCGAATTGGAAAAGCTCTATAAATTTGTATGATTCTTCTGGTTGTATTGTGATTTGATTATCTTCCATAAGTTTCTCCAATTACTATAATATTTTTGCTAATTTTACCACAATATATCAAAAAAATAAAGCATATGATTATAAATCATCATACACTTTATTATCTTTTCCTATAACTCAAACTGTGTTGTGTGTCTTTGAGGGAAGAAAATTTATTATATAATATTATTTATTTCTTTTATCATATTATAAATAATCCAAGCCAATTATAATATTCTATTTTCATTTTATTTTAATAATTTTGTTTCACTATCCTTTGTTAATATTTTCATTTGTGATATTGCTATTTGATTTAATTTATATAATCTGTCAGATTGTTGCATTCC
>CALXJL010000021.1 GCA_944388615.1 uncultured Clostridia bacterium | reverse complement strand
GAACACATACAGTAACTAATATAGATGGTGGTGGATATAAAGCAAATGTAGGAACATCTAATATTACAATTAGTAGTGGAAGTGTTACTAATGTAAGAGCAGGTTCTTATGAATCTGGACAAGTAAATATTAGTAATATAAACTTAAATTCAGGAACCATAGAAAATGTATATGGTGGTGGATTTGGAGAGACTTCTGTAGTAAATGAAGTTAATATCATAGAAAAAGGATCAGTAGTAACAAATATTTATGGAGGACCAGATACATCTGGAACAGTAGAAACAAGTAATATTACACTTCAATCTGGAAGAGTAACAAATGCATTCGGTGGAGGCTCTGGCGGCGTAGTTTCTAACTCGATGGTTGAATTAAAAGGAGCAACATTAACTAATATTTATGGTGGAGCAAATACATCTGGAACAGTTGAAACAAGTAAAATATTATTAACATCTGGAACAGCACAATCTGTTTTCGGTGGTGGATTAAATGCATCACAGGACAGCTCAAATGTTGAACTAATCAATGCAAGAGTGACTGCAATTTATGGAGGATCAAGTGGATCTGGAACTGTAGGAACAAGTAATGTAACATTAACATCTGGTTCAATACCAAATGTATATGGAGGAGGAACTCTAGGAACAACAGTAAATACATCAAATGTATATGCAAAAGGAACAATAGTAACAAATGTATACGGTGGAGCTAAAACAAATGGAATAGTAAATAATTCTAATGTATATGTTAGATCTGGAACTATAGAAAATGTATATGGTGGAGGATCTGATGGAGGAATTACTTATAATTCTAATGTGTTTATAGAATCAAATCCAACAATTACAGGAAATGTATATGGCGGAGGAGAAAATTCTACAATAGGTAGCCAAGATTCAGAAGGAACTGCAACAGTTAATATTATAGGTGGAACTATCCAAAAAGATGTAATAGGTGGTTCTAATAACGGAGTTGTTTATGGAAAAACAATAGTTAATATTGGACAAGATGCAGTAAATAGACCAGATTTACAAGCAGGAAACATTTCTATAAAAGGTAATGTTTATGGTGCAGGAAGTATGCCAGATGAAGAAGAGTCAGAAGAAGATATAGAAGATACAAATACTTCTTATGTAAGTGTAACAAATGGTACTCAAACTAATATTAATTCTAATAATCATGCAATGTTTGAAATAGCAGGAACTATATTTGGAACAGGAAAAAATGTAGTATATGAAGGTGAGGCAAATATAGATATTACTAATACAGGAACATCTGAAAATACTCAAACATTTACATCTATTGAGAAAGCAAATAATGTTACAATATCTAATTCAAATATAGAGGTTATTGGTAGATTCGATTCAGAGAATTTAAATAGTACTACAAGTTATACATTTAATAGAATTAAGAAATTAAGCTTAAAAGATAGTGCATATTTATATTTAAGAAGAGGATTTAATATGGTTGAAGCATTCGAAAGCTTAGCATCAGACGGAAGTATTGCAAATGTGGCAATTAATGGTGGAGATGTAACATCTCAAAATACAGATAACAGAATATATGTATTTGAAAATATTAATTTACTAATATCTCCACAAGAATATTCAAAATCACAACAATTAACACAGTGGGGAGAAGTAAAAGGTATGACATTCTTTGGAATGTATACATATAATAGAACTACAGCAGAAAAAGAATATGATATATATGATCCTGTTAGTCCAGTAAATAATTCAACATTTGTTTCAGGCTCATATGTTGAAGGACAATGGCTACAAAATTACGATAAAACAGTAAATGGATTCTATACAAATGAACTAACTGGAGAAGCTATAGTTACTGACTATATAGAACCTACATCATATGATACAAATAAATTCTATGATTGGATAATTGGTGAGAAAACACATCTTGAAGAGGTTACAATGATAGCAAGAAGGGATATAGACAGAGCATTTGTAACAGTACCACTAGATTATTTACATGAGCCAGGTGCTACATATGAAGTAACAGCATTTTCAATAAATAGTTTGAATTTGGGAGTCAACTTAATAGAAAGAGAAAACATTCCAACACTTGCAAATTATGAAGAAGGGGAAGAAAACCCAGCTAATAATACATTTGCATTATCTATGAGAAATAGTAATAGTGGATGGTTAACAAATGGTGAGACAAACTTCTATACAGGAGAAAAAGGTATATTTACAGGTACAGACACTTATATTAGTGATGATTCTGAAACAGCACCAAATATGGACTTATATTTGTATAATTCTAGAAATATAAGCCAAAGATCAGATTGTGGAATTGTAACAATTGTGTTATCAATTAAACAACAATTAGGACAAGATATGAGCGAGGCAAGAATATTTAAAATTGCAATAGCAGTAAATATTCAGACAGATCCAACTAAATCTAATCTACAATTCGAAAGTGAAACTCATATTACATCTGGAGTAAATTATGATCTATTTACAGATAATGAGTGTTATATAACAGATAGAAGTTCTATGACAATGACACATAATATTTATCCTATAGGAGTTTATAATTATAATGATTATAGAGTGTTATCATCTACTTGTAGATTACCAGAAAAAACAGCTATAACTATGATTGATTATGCACAAGAATCAAATCCAATAGAATATTATTATGAGGTAAAAGATTCTGATTACACAGTGGAAAATGGAAGATATTTGTATAGATTGTCTAACTTTACGAAGATGGCAACTAATAATACGGAATATTATAATGACCCAAATGATACATATAGTATAAGAGGATATGAAGATTATAGATTTATAATTGATTTTAAAAATGCAGAAATACAAAATGATATGTTATATCAATCAATCTATCTTGAATTAAGAGATGGTGGAACAAATGCAGTAAAAGATAATAATTTGTATTCAAATTTATTTAATATATATACTAATAAGAATACAACTATTGATTTAAGTGTTGAAGTTAATGATGAAAATACTTATGAAATGTTAAATTCTGGTAGAATTAAATTAGATAATATAAGATCAATAGTTAGTAGACAAATGATTGATTCTAATTTCATTAGAGATACATATTATGATGATAAGAGTTTAGGTATTAATTTTGCAATATATGATGAAGATGGACAAAAACTAGGTTATGATAAAGTAAGAGGTAGTTATGTTGTAATAGATAATGTAACATATTATCCAGATTTATCTGGAGGTGTAAGAATATACTTATCTGAAAATATAGCTACAGTTGAATTAAACAATATAGAAGTTTATATAGAAGGAAACTTACTAGAATCTGGAAATTATAAGTTAGGAATTGAAACATTTGCATCATATGATGGTAAATTTGGTGGAGGAAATGTTGAATCAGATAATAGACAAATGATAGACTTCTTTATGATAGATGATACTCATGGATTAAATGTACAAATTGATGATGAGAATAGATTAATTGATTCAGAAACAGGACAAACATATAAGTCTATTTATGGAAATGGAAATGAAAATGCAGATAACCAATTACCAATTAATATAAAAGCAAATGATGTGCTTACAAATTCTTCTATAAAGGTTAGTTTATATAAGAGAAATACAACATATAATCTTAATTCAGATGGAGAGCTAGAATATACGGATGTTTCATATTCACAGGTAGATTTACAAGATTATGTATCAACTGACTTAGGAATATCTGAGAATAATGAATATCTAGTAACAAATAATGTATTAGAAGATGATGGTACAGAAAATACTAATATGGAATTCTTATTAGACTTGAGCAATAATTTACAAAGTGGTGGATACAAATTACAATTTAAGCTTTACTATAATGATATTTGTTTAAATACAATAGATAAATATTTTGTTATTACAGATTTAATGAAAATATCTGAATAAATAAATCATTAGGGAAATGTATTAATTTCCCTAATGAATATATTAAAATGGAGGACAATTGTGGAGAAAAAATTAAATAAAAAAAAGGTTGTAATACTTATTGCAATAATACTTATTTTAATAATAACGCCTACATTGGGTAGATATATATATAATAGTTTTAGAGATATGTATTTGCGTAGTCAAAATTTTAGCTTTTCTAGTAATCTTTTAACTACTTCAAATAAAACATATAGATACTCAAGTTGGAGTGGAATAGATAATTTTGAAATAGGATTACAATTGTATAGTTATAAATATGTAGATGAATTAATACAATATGCTGGACAAGGATTAGAATATTCGATAGAATGTACAGTAGATAATGAAAATAAAGCTAAATGTTACATAACAACAGATACACAGCCACAAACATCCTCACCAGTAAAAACGGCTACTAAAACCTCTCATATACCGAATAGTTCTAATATAGAAAATGCAAGTATATATTTAGTACCGGGAGATGATTTACAAGTTGGAGATATTATAGAATTAACTGTAATTGCAAAATCTGTATCACCATATGTAAAAACAATATCTGCAACTTTTAGAGTTGAAATAGTAGAACCAAATGTTAGCTTACAAATTGATGATAGCGTAAATAGTTTATATGCAACTTTAAAGCTAACGAATACAAAATCTACACAGACACAGGTAACATTAAGTTATGATCCAACTGTTGTATTTTTAGACAAATTAAGTGAAATTTATACAAAAAACTCAAATAACTTGATTTTAAAAACAATATCTGGTATAGAATATATAAGTGGAATTACATTTACAATGTTGCCAGAAGAGACACAAAGTATAAAATTCTATAAAACAGATAGAACAAAAGATTATACATATAAAGTTGGAAGCAGTGGACAAATGATAATAAAAGTAGAAGAAAGCAATTAGCGAAATCTATAATATTAGAAAAGGAGAATGCAATGAGTAAAAATAAAAGAATAAGACATGAAAAGGAAAAATCAGTAAAAATGCCAGCAAAAATGCCGGTTATAATGGCTGTAATTGTAGTTATTGCAATAATTGTAGCAATAATAATTATTATTACTAGAAATAAAGGTAAACAAGAACAAGTAGGACCAACAAATGAAATGGTTGGTATTACTTTAGAAGATACAACATATGAAAATATGCAAGTTGGCAATATTTCAATGGAATATCTTGAAGATAATAACCAAACCATGTTATCTATGACAATATATAATACTACAGATAGAACAGTACAAGATGAAGATTTAAATGCTATTTTAGTAAATGAAAATGGTGAACAAGTTTCTAGTATACAAACATTTATAAAATCATTAGCTCCAGGGGAAGAATATGATATAAGTGTGGTTTTAAAAGGTGACTTAACACAAACAAAAAGTATTAGATTAGAAAAAATTAATCAATAAACCAAATCTTAACCTAATAGGGGAAAACATAGTAACATACTATGTTTTCCCCTATTTGCTTTTCACACAAAAACTATAATTTGGCAAATTAACAAAATATAGTAAAAAAACTTACAAAAAAGATATTGAAAAAAGTTGGATCTTTGGTATAATAAACTAGAATAATAAAATAAAAGAGGAAGGAATGTGCGCAAATGAAAAAAGTAAAAAAATTTTTAGGAACTATATTCGTTATTTTATATGCAATTTTAGCGATAACAATAACATTTTTATTATTATCATATAACAAGTATGGTAATACAGAAGTGGGAGGATATACTTTCGTTATTGTAGATAATAACGATTGGGCACCACAGTATAATAAGGGAGACTTATTATTAATTGAAAATACTAATGCAAAAAATATAAATCCAGGGGATACAGTTTTCTTATATAAAGTTGTATCAAATCAATATCAAATACAAAAAGCTGAAGTATTATTAAAAGATGATACTAGAGGAGAAGAGAATGTACAATTAATTGTAGATGGAAATTATATTGCAAATGCTCAAGATATAATAGGTACAACCAATAACATAAAAGTCTATGAAAATCTTGGTACAATATTAGGAATATTAGAATCTAGATATGGATTTTTATTCTTAATTGTTATAGTAACATTAATAGCATTTTTATATGAATTATACGAATTAATAATGGAAATTAGATATGGTGCACAAGAAGCAGCTGTAAAATCTAAATAAGGATTAAGTGTTTATGAAAAAGAGTTTAAAAATTTTAGCATTAATAATGCTTTTAATAACAATATGGCAAATAAGTGTCTCATATGCAAAATTCTATGCACAGGCACATGCAACATTTAGCAGTAATGTTGGCGATTGGAAAATTAAAATAAATGAAATGGATATATATTCAGAAAATGGAGATAAAGTATCTTTTGAAATAGATGAATTAGATTTGGTTGCAAATGATTATACAGTAGAAAATAAGATTGCCCCTGGCAGTGAAAGATATTTTAGCATTAATATAGATCCTGAAGGCACTAGTGTTGCTGTGAGATATGATATAGACTTGGACTTGGGAGAATTTAGTGATTTAATTGAAGAGAATACTAAGTTGTCTATTAGTGTTAATGAAGAATCACGAAATAATCAAATTATACAAACAGGTCAAAGTACATATACTGCTATTATTAAATTAGAAGATATTAATGCAAATAAAAAAGATAATGTAAGAGTAAATATTAAATGGGAAAATGATGACGAAAATAGCCAAAAAGATACAGAAACAGGAAGCGTATATGGCAGAAATTTTAGTATTCCTGTAGAAGTAACAGTTAGCCAATATTTGGGTGAAGAAATTATACCATATATATAAATAAGGAAGAAAAAATGAAATATTTAGAAAAGTTTTTTAAATGTATTTTTAATTTAATAATTGTAATTCTTGTGATTGTTGTATTAATTTTAGTTTATAATGTAGTACAAGTTAATGTATTAAAAAAAGAATATGTGAATATTTTCGGATATTCATTTTTTCAAGTAGCAACAGGAAGTATGGCAGATACAATACAAACAAATGATATTGTTATTGTAAAAATTACAAAAGATGTGCAAGAAGGTGATATTATTACTTTTAATCAAAATGGTAATATTATTACACATAGAATAGTCCAAATAAATAATGGTAAAATTTTAACAAAAGGTGATGCAAATAATGCAGTAGATGAAGAAATAGAATATGGACAAGTTATTGGAAAGGTAGTATATATTTTTAAAGATATTGAAGTTTGGAAGAATGTTTTTCAAACACCAACTGTATATATACCTATGATCATTACTATTCTGTTATTTGGAATATCATTTTCAATAAAAGAAAATAACCAGGAATAAATTATTAAAGGAGTAGTGATATATGATTGACAAGAAAAGACTTAAAAAGTTCATAGGTTTTATATTATTACTTATACTTATAATAGCAATGATATTAATTTTACAAGATATTTTTGGAAGATATAGATCTGTTGGAACATCCAGTTCAGATGTTGAAATAGCATTTTTTGCTGTAAAAGATACATATCAAGAAGGAAATATATTTTTAGGAGATTTGTATCCAACACCTAAAGAAGCTCCATTTGAATATATTTTTACTGTTTCAAATTTTGATGGGACAAATACTGCTGAAACTGCAATAGAGTATAGTTTAACATTGGAAGCTACAACCAATTTACCATTGGAATTTGAAATAGAGAAAAAAATAAATAATGGTAGTTTTAGTAAATTGTCTGAAGGAACAAATGTAAATACTAAACTAGTTTTAGATAGTACAGGGGAGAATTATTTAAAGAAAATAGATATTTTAAACGGAAGTTTTAATCAAAATAGACAAACAGTAGATACATATAAGATAAATGTGCAATTTCCACTAGAATATGCAAATAATCCCGAATTCGCAGATATGATAGATAATATAAAAATAAGCTTGGATGCGCGTCAGAAACTGGAAGGCTAAAAGGAAGGAGAGTATGTTAGTCTAAGTGCTAACAGAAAAGTAGAATAATGTCAAAAAATTTGTTAAATGAATATATAGATTTTACCAAAAAAAGTATAAGAAAGTTATTAAGGATTATATTGAAAAATCAATATAATGAGCAAATTGTGAATGAATATATAGATGAATACATAAATGTAAGATATTATAATTTGGTAGAAAATTCTAGACAAAGAGCTTTTTATTTAAATATTAAAAATAATTTAAAAAGAGTAAAAGATAGATTGCAAAAAGAAAATGAAAAAACAAAATTTGATGATATTGTAAAATATAAGGAAAAAGAAAGAATTATAGAAAATAGTTGTGATGCATTTGATTATATTTTATTTTTCGACAATGTTAGATCTGTTGATAGAATGAAAAGTATAGATGATATGAATGAATTAATAGATAATTTGTATGAAAGAAGAGAAAAAACATATCTAATTAATGAAAGAGTTAGTACAAAAAAGGAATTAAAAAAATTAGTAAAAGATACAATGATATCAAAAGATCTTTTCTTGGATAATTGTTTTTCAGATGATTTTGAATTAAATATTAAAAGATTTGATACAAAAGAAAATATTTATAAAGTAGAATTAAAATCTAATATTCAGATGCCAATGATTTATAGTGATATGGCAATACAAAGAGCTTTTGATAGTGCACTTGTAAAGGAAGATAGATTACTAGTTGAATACACATTACTTAGTGTAATTGTTATAAGAGATATTATTGAAGCAAATTTTAAAGATCAATACATTGTTGAATTTACACTTTCTTTACTTGGTAAAGAGCAAAAATTAAAAAATATACTTAAACCAATTGATGACCCTGCATTACAAGATAAAATTAATTTAAATATAATGTATGAAGATTTTGAGGTAAACAAAAAGAAGATATTTGACTTAATGAAATTAGGATATAAATTTTCTTTAACACTTGATAATTCATTTAAGCAAATAGATGAGTTACCTAGATTGTCAATGTTTTCGTATATTATAATTGATCAAAGTTTGAAATGTTATAAAGAATTAAGCCAACAAAAAAAGAAATACAATATTATAGAAAATACAAATAAATGGGGAGAGTAGTAATGGATACTGTAGCAAGATTTTTATATGAATTTTTATCACAATTCTTTTCAGGAATAGAAATGATAATAATGGGATTTGTAGAAGGTATAAAAAATATTTTTAGTATACAAACATATATGGATATAATAAACCATTATAAAGGTGATTTTTCAATGCCTGAATGGGTAGTTGTTGCTTTAGCTATATTTTTATTAGTTCTAGTAATTGGAATTATAGTTTTACTAGTGTTTTTGGTATTGAAAAAATATTTGAAATTAAGAAGAAATGTTGCAAAAGAAGAAGAGCTTTTAGAGGAAGTAAATTCACTTAATAATCAGGTAACAAATTTAATTAAAGAAAAAGATGAGATATTAGCAATGAAAACCTCAGGAAGTGGATTAAGAACAGGACAATTAGCAACAGAAACTGTAGGTGGAGGAGATATAGCTGGAGATATAGAAGATAGTGAAGAAGAAAATAATGAGGATGTAGAAATAATAGGAAGTAGATTTTCTAAATTAATAGAAGTTGATAATGAATATGCTCATTATAAGCAAAAAGATTACAAGAATTCATTTACACTTGAAGAATTTTGTCATAAATTTAGACATTTTGCAGCATATAAATTAAAATTATATTATACACCAAAAATGATTAGATTATTCGTATCTGCAATTGCATCTACTAAACTTGTTATATTACAAGGTATTTCAGGTACAGGTAAAACATCTATATCACTTGCTTGGGGTAAATTTGTAAAACATCCTTCATGTGTTGCGTCTGTACAGCCATCTTGGAGGGATAGGACAGATATATTTGGATATTTAAATGAATTTACTAAAAGATTTAATGAAACAGATTTCTTAAGATATTTATATACAGCAGGGTATACAGATGAAATATTTACAGTAATATTGGACGAAATGAACTTAGCACGTGTTGAGTATTATTTTGCAGAAATGTTATCAATTCTTGAAATGCATGATACTAGTGAATGGTTAATTGAAATTGTACAAAGTTCACAACCTTCAGATCCTAAGAAATTAGTTGGAGGAAAATTAAAAATTCCACCAAATGCATGGTATATAGGAACAATTAATAACGACGATTCTACATTTATGGTTACAGATAAAGTTTATGATAGAGCTATGCCAATAGATATAAATGAAAAAGGTGTTGCATTTGAAGCAGAGCCTACAGAAGCATTAGATGTAAATTATTCATATTTAGACAATTTATTTAATCAAGCAATGATTGATCATGCAATGTCTGATGAGATATTAGACAAAATAGAGAAAATGGACGATTATGTAATTGCTCACTTTAGAGTTGCATTTGGTAACCGTATTGTTAAACATATGAAGAAATTCGTACCAGTATATGTAGCTTGTGGTGGAGATGAAGTAGAGGGTGTTGATTATTTCTTAGCAAAAAAAATCTTAAGAAAATTTGAAGGATTAAACCTTTCTTTAATTAGAGATGAGATAGATGGATATATTGAGTTCTTGGATGAGAATTTTGGTAAAGGTGCTATGAAAGAATGTATTGAATTCTTATTGAGATTAAAGAAAATGTAATTTTAATAATAAGGAGGAAAAGAGTTGAAATTAAATGAGTTTGATATATATGAAAAATCTAATCCAAAAAGAAATGAATTGTTTTTAAGTAATATTGATTCAAAATTAAATGTAGATATAGATATAAACAAAACAGAAGTTGATTTTGATTGGATAGATATGATACTATTTTCTATTCCTTATGTACAAAAAGCATTAGATAAACCAAATAAACAGATTATTACAGAAGAGGAAATTGTTAAAATAGAGCTTATAAAAAAGGTTACTGTTGACAGTATAAAGCATTTATCAAAACATACTAATCTAATTTCTGAATTTGATCCTGAAACAGGTGATGTTATACCATCAAAAATATTGAATTCATTTAAAGAAGAGAGTTTTGTTACATATGAAAATAGATTTATTTATAGTTTGATTTTATTAATGGGAGATTTTTTAACACTAAAGAAAAGAAAATTAAAACAAAGTTTATCAAATAAAAATAGAAGGAAATTAGACTATACAGCAACAACTAGAGTGGGAAATGAAAGGGTTAGATTAGAGTCTGAACTTACTTTAGAGCAAATACAAGATAAAGCTCTAAATGAGGATGAGATAATAAAAAAAATAGCAAAAATAGAAGAAAAAATAATGTTTTTGAAAACTACAGATATGTTTAAGTTATTAGATTCACTTAGTGTTACATTAGTAAAACCGCCAATAAAAATGACAAATGTTTTGCTTAAAAATGTAAATTTTCAGTATGCGTTAAAATTATGGAATTACTTAAGTGATAATTTTGATGCCAAAAGTAAAAATGTTAAGGAAAAGAAGCATTATGATGATAAAGGTATTTTAAAAGGTTTAACAGATGAAAATTTTCTATTATCATATTTGAATTGTGATTTAATAAAAGCACCAAATGAGATAGATAAGGAATATGAAATAGATAAACAAGAATTAATAAAAAATATGACAAATGAGTTAATAAGTAAAATATTAGAGTTAAATCCGGATATTACGGAGATGCAGTTAAGAGAGATAGTGGCAGAAAAATATGCAGAATTAAGGAAAATGAATCAATTGAATTTAAAGAAATTGGAGGAAATATATAGAAAGCATATTAATATGTATATGGAAAAAATTGAGAAAAAGAGGGTAAACTAATGAGAAAAATAAGAAGATTTTTTCAAGATAATATAGCAGTTAAAATTATTTGGAAAACAATAAAAATATTGATTGAAATATTATTATTAATAATAGCTATAACAATAATAATTCAAAGAGTAACTAATAATGAAAAAAGCTTTTTTGGATATAGAATTTTTTGTGTTATAACAGGAAGTATGGAGCCACAATATACTGTTGGTGATATTATACTTTCTAAATATAAAGAGCCAGAAGATTTGCGAGTTGGGGATACTTTGGTATATATAGGAAAGAAAGACCAATATGCAGGGAAAATAATTACTCATAAAATTGTGGAGATAGAGCAAGATGAGAATGGTAAATATTTATTTCATACAATGGGTATAGCAAATGTTGTAGAAGATCCTGTAGTAGAAGAAGATCAAGTATATGGTGTTGTAATTTCAAGTATAAAAATGATGACTTGGTTGTATAGAATTATGTCTAATAAATATGGATTATATTTTATAATAATATTACCAATTAGTATATTTATATTTGTTAGTTTCCTAAGATCTAAATCAAAAGAGAAAAAACGAGAGCTAGAGGAAAATGAAAGAGAAAGATTAAGACAAGAAGAAAAAGCAAAATTGGAAAGTGAAATGAAAAAAGATAACCAAGAAAATACGGATAAGGAAGAAAATCAAAAGCAAGAAAACAGCGATGAAGAGGAAGTAGATGCACAAGAAAATGACAAATGAGAAGAACTTAATTTGAAGAAGAGGTTAAATTATGAACAAATTAAGAAATTTAAGGAGAAAAGAAGAAACTAAAATAACTATAAAAAATGTAAAAGTTAGTGTAAGAAGATTATGGCTTGTAATGCTTACTTTTATATTTGCTACATTTGCATGGATGGCATATATGAGATATCTACAACCCAATGCCTTAATACATGTTGCAGCTTGGAAGATAGAGTTTATTGATGATACTGGTCAAGAAATATCTAATTCGGTTGATATTAATGTAGAGAACTTATACCCTGGTATGGATGATTATAATAAAACTATATATATTAATAATTTGGGTGAAAAAGATTCAGATATAGATTATAATATAACTGAGTTAAATTTACTTGGTAATGTTTATAATATAAAAAATGAAGGTGAAGAGGAAGAAAGTGATTCAGAATATACAATTTATAAAAAAACTGTAGTAGAAAATGGAATAAAAAAAGTAACATTATTTAATAATGTTTCTAAATATCCTTTTGAAATATATATTGAGAATAATACTTTAGTAGAGGCTGAAACACAGGATAAGGAAGGAAATTTTAAAATTACTGTAAATTGGCCATATGAAATAACTGGTACAGAAAGTCAGATTAAACAAAAGGATGAGTTGGATACATTATGGGGATATAATATAAGTAAATATTATAAATCATTACAAAATGAAGATAAATATGCATTAAAAATATCTTTAGATATTAATGCAAAACAAAAGATGGAATAAAACAATAGGTGGGAAGATGAAATTATTAAGAAAGCTAAGAAGGAAAAAGATTAATGTAATATTATTATTTATATTATCTGTTGTATTGGTACTTCAGACCTATGCATGGTTTAATTTCTATAGGGATGTAGAAGTAACGGGTCTTAGTGCTGATATCTCTGCATGGAATTTGCAGTTCTTTGTTGGAAACGAGGAGATAATGTCAAATGAATATGTTTTAGAAATTGATGACTTTTATCCTGGTATGGAAGATATAGATAGAAGGGTTGATATATATAATATAGGTAATGATAATAAATCAAATATAAAATATGAAGTGGAATCTATTCAAATGTTTGGATATGAAATACTAAATAATGACACTGTAGGAGAAATAGTTGAAAAAGTAGATGAAGAAGGAAATACATATAAAGAATGTGATTTATTTGGAAATAGCTCATCTACATTATTTGATGAGGAGAGCACAAATTATCCATTTTCATTACGATATCCAGTACCATTTAAATTAACATATTCATATAATAAAGACGAATTAGGAATAGAAAACGAAGAAGCAATAGGATGGTTCAAACTACATTTTGAATGGAACCATGAAGAAGCAAACAATGAAGAAGACTCGAAGCTAGGAAACTTAGCATACAAATACTATCAAGAGAACCCAGAAGATAAAGCAGCAATAAAAATAAAACTAAAAATAACCGGAACAAAAGGAGACAAAGTAGTATCAGATTAAAAAAGTCCAATCAAGGACAGACCTTGATTGGACTTTTTGGTGTTAATATTGGATTCTACCATCAGAACATACAATTGAAAGATAATTATTCATGTTTTCTCGCCAGTTATCTGGCTTAGTAATATTTTCCCATTCTGAAATAGTACCTCTAAATATTATTTGTGTTAAATTTGTACAATTAGCAAAAACTCTATTACCTAAACTTGTAATTGAATTAGGTAAAGATATTGTAGTTATATTTGAGTTCATAAAAGCTTCTTCATTTAATGATACAACTGACATGTTATCAATTTCATCTGGAATTATAACGTTCCCTGTAAAATTGCTTATCTGATCTTTTAGACTTGCATTAGATGTAATTTGTGCATTATTAGAAGTATTTGCTATGATATATGGATATGATGTTTCGAAATCAGATTTTGTTCTTGTAATCATAGTATTTGACTGCTCAAATTCCATATTAATATCATAGGCTATATCTAACATATCATTAGAAAAATTAGTATCTTGTAAATCATCCATTATTTGATTCGTATCATCATTCCATGTGATATATAGTAATATGGTTTGAGATGTTTTAGTTCCGTCTGGAGTTATTGCAATATAAATATCTTCATTTCCATTATATTTGTAATCTATATTATCGATAGTGTAACTTGAAACATGCAAATCTTGCAAAAGCTTTGATGGATCATCTGGTTCATCAAATGATAATTTATACAAAAAAGGAGTAGAAACACCAGAGTAATCGAGTGTAAGAGTAATATAACCAACACTAGCAGGATTAATTGTATCTGGATTTGATAAATTGGCAATGTTAGCTCCATTATATCTAATAGAACCATCAAAAATAGGGGTTACTGTATTTGAAAAATCAGAATTTGCAATAATATCTTGATTATTTACCTTTAAAAGCCAACTACCGAGTTCAACATTAGAAGTAGTTCTTAAAGAAGTAATATATTGTGCATAAGTAATTCGTATTAAAATAGTAGTCAAAATCAAACATAGAATTGCACAAATTAAAACAATATGTTTTTTATTAAACTTAAATTTTCTAATCTTTTGTGACATGATCACCACTCCTAAATAACAAAAGTATATCATACTAATAAAAACACATCTGTAATTTGACCGTTGTAGATGTGTTTTTAACCATTTATAATAGGCAAACCACGTTTGTGGTTTCTCCATTTCCTATTTTTATTTTACTATGAAAATATATAATTGTCAAATACAAAAATTTATTTTTAACTGTGCTAGGCAAAAATTTCCTTGCTAATTGTCACTTTTTAAATTATAATGTAGATAATTATACAAAGGAGGGATTTTTTTGAAGATACAAAAGGGGAAGTTTAAGTTGGAGAAACTTAAAGAGTTGGAGATCGTAAAAAGGCTAAAGACTTTTGGTAAAGTGAAATTAGCTATAATGGCTGTTATTGCTATTTTAATTATTGTTTTAGTCTATAACATAGTGGTTGCCGTAAGAGCCGGAAATCAGCTTATTACCGTTAATAGTAGTAAAACATTTTATAATAATTCAAAGTCTAGTATAGGAATTACTGCATATGATACAAATCGCAATCAACTTGAGGGAACGGTAAAAGCCAAGTTGGTGGATCAAAATGGAAAAGTTGTTAAGGGGACTAAAACAAAGTCAGAATTAGACGGAAATAATATAACAAATGTTGAAATGGATATACCAGATATAGAACAGGGAAATTACTATTTGGAAGTAGAGGTTTCATCTAAAAAAGGAAAGGACAAAATAGAAAGTCCTATTCAAATATTGGATGATGATGATGTAAATGTTACTACTACACTTGATAAAGGAATATATAAACCTGGTGATGTAGTGAATTTTAGAACTTTGCTAACTTCTAAAATAGAAGATAAACCTGTGGAAGATAATATAAATATTAGTATTTATGATGGAAATGATAATAGAGTTTATAACGAAGATATGAAAACATCTGAATTTGGTATTATAAGTGGAAAATTTACTTTGGCAGATGAGGTTAATAGTGGTACATATAAATTAACAGTATCTAGGGGTGTAAAACAGTATACAACAATGTTTAATGTTAATCCTTATACAGTACCAAAGTTTGAATCTAATATTAATACAGATAAAGAGACTTATTTAGTAAATGATACAGCTAAAATTACTATTGATAGTACATATTTTTTCGGAGAGCCTGTAAAAAATGCAGATATTAAGATTTATGTTGATGGTGAAGAAAAACAAACTGCTAAAACAGATGAAAATGGGCAATATGTTTATGATTATATAGTATCACAAGCCAAAAAATATGAAGTGAAAGTAGAAGTTACAGATGAGTCAAATTATATGGTGGAAGAGAGTAAAACTCTAGTAGTAGGTACAGATATTTTTGAAGTTGAATTATTAGCAGAAAATAATGTGCTAAATAATAATTCTAATAATGAGGTTTATGTATTTACCAAGAAAGCTGATGGTACACCTATAAAAGCATATGTAACAGTAAATGCGGGAACAGTAACAAAACAGGTTGCAACAGATGAAAATGGAATAGGAAGATTTACTATTCAAACACAAAAAACTATTAGTAGTCAATATAGAAATAGTAAAGTTACTGAGGTTGCAGAAGATTTTAAAATTACAGCACAAGATATGGAAAATAATGAGGTTAGCAAAACTGTTTCAATACCTGTAACATTTGATGGAATAAAAGTGTCAACAAACAAATTAAAATATGATATTGGTGAAGATATTAATATAGGTATAAACTCAGATAATGATTCACAAAAAGAGATATATGTATATAAAAATAATAAATTATTGAAATCTATTTATTTAGAAAATGGAGAAACAACAGTAAACCTAGATAATACATATGGAATTATTGATATATATGTAAGAGAGTGGAATCAAAGTAGTAGAAAATATGCGACTGCAAAAAGAACTATATATATAAGTCCAAATAAAAATATGGATATAGTAATATCAACAGATAAAGAAGAATATAAACCTGGAGAGAATATTAATATTTCATTTGATATAACTGCAAATGGAGAAAAACAGGATACGGCATTATTAGTAAGTATGCTAGATGAAGCAGTATTAAATTTAGCAGATAATGATTTGTCAATAGATAATATAAAATTAGCATTATCTGACCTGCAGTTTTCAGATGAGTTAGATGGTGCAACATTATATTCAGCTATTGCAGAAAATAAATCTGAGCAGATAATAATGGGATTATTGCTAAAACAGGAAAGTAAGGATATAGATATAAATTCGAAAACATATAATGGATATGATGATGAAGATAATGCAATTAGAAATGCAGTAATTTGTGCTATTATTTTGTTGGTGATTTATTTTATAATGTTCTTTAAACCTATAAAAGGAAGGATTGGCAATATATTAAAAGCGATAATTTCTATAATTGTTATTGGATATATAGTATTAATGGCATTGATACAAATATTGCATAATGTGTTGAATTATGATAATGAAATAATAATAATGATACTATCTGGAATGACGGCGATTGCTTTATATACAACTGTTTTAAGCAAATATAAGGAATCTATATTTGAAACAAGTTTGTCACTACTTATTGGATTTTTTATAGCAATGTTATCACATGGATTTATGGATACTGAGATTGTAGCTACAATAATAACTACAGTAATAATTCTTATAATGATTACGTTAGCTAGTATAATATTTACGAGTTATAATAAGAATAAATTAGAAGGAAATGACATGTTTGATAATTTTGTAAAAATACAAAAAAATATTGTAAAAATGTTAATTTTTATAATATTATCATGTATTATACTTAGTGTTATATGTGATGGAATTAGTACTATTGGATGTTTTATTATTTTAACTATTTATTTATTCATACT
>CALXJL010000020.1 GCA_944388615.1 uncultured Clostridia bacterium | reverse complement strand
AAAAGAATTTTCAGGTAATGGAAGAGTCCTTATTAGACCATCTGGAACAGAGCCATTAGTAAGAGTTATGATAGAAGGAGAAAATCAAGAATATATAACTAAAAAGGCACAAGATTTAGCTGATCTAATAGAAAAAACTTTGAAATAAACAAAAGGGAGTAGAAAAATGGGTAAATTATTTGTAATAGATGGTACTGATGGAAGCGGAAAGCAAACACAAAATGAAAGATTGATAAAAAGATTAGATGAGGAAGGAATTAAATATTTGAAAATTAGTTTTCCAAATTATGATAGTCCTTCATCATCTTTGGTAAAAATGTATTTATCTGGAGAATTTGGTGAAAACGCTAAAGAAGTTAGTCCATATATAGCCTCTACTTTTTATGCTGTAGATAGATATGCTACATATAAAAAAGAAATAGAGGAATATTATAATAATGGTGGTATAGTAATTGCTGATAGATATACTACAGCTAATATGGTACATCAAGCCGGAAAAATATCTGATAAAATTGAAAGAGATAAGTTTTTAGAATGGATAGATGATTTTGAATTTAATTTATATGGTCTGCCAAGACCAACTAAGGTATTTTTCTTAAAAGTATCTCCAGAAAAAGTTCAAGAACTTATAAAGAACAGAGAAAATAAGTTTTCTCATACTCAAAAAAAGGATATACATGAAAGAGATAGTAAACATCTTGAAGATGCTTATAATGCAGCATGTTATGTTGCGGACAAGTATGGATGGAATACAATAGAATGTATTAGAAATGGTAAAATGCGCTCAATTGATGATATACATGAAGAAATATATCGCGAGATAGAAAAAGATATACGCGAAAATTAGGAGGATGAAATTGTGGATAAGGGAAAATTATTAAAAAGAATTTTGGCAATATTGGTAGTTGTTTTAATATCAATAATATCATTTGTTGGTATATTTGTAAGAGATAAAAATAGGTATAAAAATATAATTCCGGAATATCAACTTGGTATGGATTTAGAAGGAAGTAGAATTATTAATTTAAAAGTTGATGATAGTACAGAAACAAAAAGCTATGATAAAGATGGAAATTTAGTAGAAGATGAAGATAGTACAACAGCTGATACTGGGGCAGAAGAAACTACAGAAGGAGAAAATACTGAAGATGAGATTACAACTGTAGAAGAACCTATTAATAAACCAGAAATTCTAACATTAGATAATTACAATACTAGTAAAAATATAATTGAAAAAAGATTAGATTCATTGGGAGTTGTTGAATATACTGTAAGACAAAATACCTCTGATGGATTGATAACAGTTCAAGTACCAGAAAATGATGATACAGATATTATAGTATCAACATTATCATCAATGGGCAAATTTGAGATAGTTGATGCAGAAACTGAAGAAGTGTTAATGGATAATTCAAGATTAAAAAGTGTTGATGCAGGACTTGCACAAACTGCTACAACAAGTGGAACAGCATATTATGTGGTAGCTATAACATTTAATTTTGATAAAGAGGGAAGAGCTATTTTTAAAGATATTACAAAAAACTATACTACTACAACGGATGAAGAAGGAAATTCAGTAGAAAAACAGATAGAAGTAAAAATTGATGATGAAACTTTAACAACAATATCATTTGAGGAAGATGAATCAAGAGATGTGTTGCAATTAACAATGGGAAATGAATCATCTACAAACGATCAATTAACTGAATATTTACAACAAGCCGGTAGTTTTGTTGCAACTTTAAACAATGGACAAATGCCAATAAGTTATGTACTTGATAATGAGATATATGAGGCTTCAGATATAACAGTAAATGATATTCGAAATGTATTAATAGTGATTGGTGTAATATTTGCTATTTTATTAATAATTATGATTATTAAATTCAAAAAATATGGATTACTACAAATATTTACTAATATCGGATTTATAGCGACTTTATTACTTATAATAAGATTAACAAACGTAATTTTAACAATTGAAGGTATAGCAACAATAATTCTTATGGTTATATTAAATTATGTTTTTATTTGGAGTGTATTGAAGGGATATAAGGTTGATCAAAGTAGAAAAGTATTTGATGATGTAATGTTAAAAAGCATAATTATAATAATTCCTCTAGCAATTGTGACTATTGTATTCACATTTTCTAGCTGGTTACCACTTGCAAGTTGTGGTATGGTTGGAATATGGGCTATAATGATATGGCTAGCTTATAGTTATGTAATAACAAAAATATTAACTAACAGATAAAGTAAAATAATTAGAAAGAGGGGTTATTAATGAAAAATAAAATAAGAATTTTAGCAGTAATCATAATTATAATAGGGATTATACTTATTGCTGTTAAAGGATTAGTGTTTGATTTGAATTATGCAGAGAATAAGCAAATACAGATAACAATAGATGCAGAATTCGAATTAAAAGATATAGAACAAATGGCAAAAGAAGTTTTTAACAATCAAGATTTTAAATTAAATATAGTTGGTGAAGATGAAGATACTATATCAATAAAAATACGTGATTATACAGATGAGCAATTATTACAATTAAATGATAAAATAAATGAAAAATATGGATTGTCTAATAATGTTGAAGATATAGAAAGATATTATAATACAAATGTTAGAGGAAGAGATATAGTTAAACATTTTGTAGTTGCAATAGCTATAAGCACAGTTTTAGTGGCAATATATTCTATGATAAAATACAAAAAATTGAAACCATATAAAGTTTTAATAGAATTGGTATTAAAATTAGTTTTATCACAGATGTTATTATTAAGTATATATTCAATAACAAGATTACCAATAAGTAGAATAACTATGTCTATATCGATTGTTTTATATTTAATTGTATTAACTGTATTCACAGCGGAAAAAGAAAAACAAATAAATAAACCTAGTGAAGAATAGTAATAATTAATAATATTATGTAGCCATAATTAAAGTAAAATAATATAATAATATATAATACGTTATTATATTTTGATTTGGTGATATGGTATGGATTATATCAATATAACAATGGAAGAACTTAATAATATTAAGGAAAATAATAATGTTATTATTATTGATGTGAGGAGTCCATTGGAGTATGAAGAGAACAAGCTAGAAAAATCTATAAATATTCCATTATATGAACTAAAAAGTGTGGAATCCAAAGTAAAGGATAAAAATGCTACTATAATAGTATATTGTTCAAGTGGACAAAGGAGTAAAAAAGCGGCAGAAAGACTAAAAACAATGGGGTATAATGAAGTATATAATTTAATAGATGGAATAAATAATTAAAAATATAATAGATCAATAAAAAATTGGTCTATTATATTTTTGAAAAATTATTTGGTTTGTAAATTAATTTATAAGTTTTGCAAATATTACAGTCTGAACATATATGAATTTTATTTTTGAAAATATTTTCTAATGTACCTATAAAATCATCTTTATATCCTATAATATGAACATCAATTTTTTTCGGAAGTAAACTTATAAGAGAATTCAGTATATAATCATTACATGAAAAAGATATATCTGACAGGTATTTAGCAGATGAAATTTTACCAGACATAGGTATAATATTAAAGTTTTGATCTAAAAGCATTGAGTCAGTATTATTGTAAATTAAATGAACAAGCTCTATTTTACTATCATGTGAATCTACATATGCTTGCAGTAATGATATAAACTGAGTATATTCTTTATCAACAAGATATTTATTAACTGAAATATCAACTATAGTATCTAAATATCTTATATATGAACTAAGTCTAAAATTTACAAAACCATTTAAAACAATACTTTTATTATCATTTAAATAAAAATACACACAGTTCCAAATTTCATTATAACGTTCTGATAAATCTAAATCCTCAAATTCATCAGAAGATAAAAAATCTGTAGCTATATTATATATTTTTAATTTCTCTAAATCATCAAAATAAAAATAATCAAAATCTATTAAATTTTTTATTATACTTTTTTCATAAAAAATAATTATTGAATCTGTGATAATATTTGATAAATCTTCTAAAAAGATTTCATAGTCATTAGAACAATGAATAATAATATTGGTATATTTTTTGAATTCTTTAACAGAATATAGTAAATTCATATTATTAATTTTGTTTAAACTGGAAATTATATAATTAATAATATTTGTATTGTTAATTTTTATACAGCGTGATTTCACAATTATTATTCCCCTTTCAATACTAGTATCTACTAAAAAATACAGTATATACATATTTTATGCATAAAGTATGGAAATGAGATTGTATAAATGTAAAAAATATGTTTAGATACTTTACAAAAATATAATAATCATATATAACTATAATGATGAAGATGGTTAATAGGTTACCAAAAACCTAAATTTTATAAGATTGAGGATGAGAAAATATGGAATTTTATGCAAATGAAGGAAAAAATGTTGAAATAGAAGTAGATGGAGTGAAATATAAAAGACATGCAATAAAAACAAGATTTGTAAAACAGGGGGAATCTTATATTGATATTTTTAAAGAATATGTACTACCAATATATGAAGAAGGAGATATAATATCTTGCAGTGAAAAAATAATTGCATTATGTCAAAATAGAGTTGTAAAAAGAGAAGAGATAAAAGTAGGATTTTGGGCTAAATTTTTATCAAAATTTGCATCACATCCAAGTACTGGAATAGGTGTTGGTGAAAGTATAAAAATGCAATATGCAATAAATAAAGTTGGTATCTGGAAAGTTTTGTATGCAAGTATTGTTAGTGCAATTACAAAATTATTTGGCAAAAAAGGAAGATTTTATGAAATAGTTGGAGAAGAAGTAAGTGGATTAGATGGATTTTACGGAAAAGTATGGGATGAATATGCGGATCTAGGAATAGAGATACCGGACAAGCCAAATGAAGTTTGTAATGAAATAAAAAATGAACTTGGTATTAGTACTATGATTGTAGATGCAAATGATTTGGGTCAGGAAATATTAGGAAAATCTGATGATATTGAAATGTCTGATGATGAGTTAAAAGCGCTTATTGCAGACAATCCATCTGGACAAGGAAGACAATTAACTCCAATAATTTTAATAAGAAAAAATTAAAAAATATCTTTAAAATTTACATAAAGTACTTAATATTTTTGGAAATGTATGGTATAATAATAAAGGATAAAAATTATAAGGAGGTATTTTAATGGGAATATTAGATATACAAGATAGTTATGTTGGGGCTATTCAAAATCAAATCGCTGCAGAAGGGAGAATGTCAAAATTACATGAGCAACCTCTTGTTTCTGAAATAGAACAAGATAGTGGAGATAAGAAAATAATATATAGAGAAGAATTATAATTTTTTAGAAAAGAGAATGTAAAATGAGAAGATCTCATTAAAAGGCTGCTGAAAAAGTAGCTGAAAATTAGCTCTCAAAAAAAGCGTGAATTGGAAAATATTTTTTCTAATTCACGCTTTTTTTATATAAAAGAAAGTTCTTTGATTTTTCCTGTTAGATGAAGAAAAAAATATGGACAAAACAAGTTTTTGGGTATATAATATACAAAAAGTTTTTAGGGGGAAAATATGAATGACAAAATAATTATTAAAGGTGCAAAAGAACATAATCTAAAAAATATAGATTTAGAAATACCAAGAGATAAATTAGTAGTAATTACAGGACTTTCAGGATCTGGAAAATCATCACTTGCATTTGATACATTATATGCAGAAGGACAAAGAAGGTATGTTGAGAGTTTATCTGCATATGCAAGACAATTTTTAGGATTAATGGAAAAACCGGACGCAGAATCTATAGAGGGATTATCGCCTGCAATATCTATAGATCAAAAAACCACATCTAAAAACCCTAGATCAACTGTTGGAACAGTAACTGAAATATATGATTATATTCGTTTGTTATATGCAAGAATAGGTCAACCATATTGTCCTAAGTGTGGCAAAAAGATAGAGAGACAAACAATAGATCAAATAATAGATAATATATTAGAATTAGAAGAAGGAAGCAGAATACAAGTACTGGCTCCAATTGTAAGAGGTAGAAAGGGCGAATATAAAAAGCAATTGGAAGAATTTCAAAAGGAAGGATTTGTACGTGTTAGAATTGACGGACAAGTATATGAACTTGGTGATGATATAGAAATAGACAGAAAAAAGAAGCATAATATTGATATAATTGTAGATAGATTAGTTATAAAAGAAGAGATAAGAAGTAGATTAACAGAATCTGTAGAAATAGCACTAAAACATGCAAACAATTTAGTTAAAATAGATGTAGTAGGTGGAGAGGAAAAATTATTTAGTCAAAATTATGCTTGCCCAGATTGTGGAATTAGTTTTGAAGAATTAACACCTAGAATGTTTTCTTTTAATAATCCATTTGGTGCATGTCCAACTTGTACAGGTATTGGATATTTAATGAAAATGGATGAAGATTTAATTATTCCTGATAAAACAAAAACATTGTATGATGGTGTAAAGGCATTTGGGGCTAGCAATATGAAAAAAGGCGAAACAATGGCAAAAATGTATTTTGAAAGTATTGGTAAACACTATGGTGTAGACATATCGGTTCCTATTAAAGATCTACCACGAGATTTTTTGGATAAAATATTATATGGTACAGGAACAGAAAAAATTGATTTTCAGTATGAATCATCAGCAGGCATTAGAAAATTTACGACTCCATTTGAGGGGGTTATACCTACACTTGAAAGAAGACATTCTGAAACAAAATCTCAGGGAATGAGAAGTTTTTATGAGCTATATATGAGTAATAGCCATTGCCCAGAATGTAATGGTGCAAGATTAAAAAAAGAGAGTTTATCTGTAAAAGTTGGAGATAAAAATATAAATGAATTAACAGATATGTCAATAGATAAAATAAAATCTTATCTAAATTCTTTAGAATTGAGTAAAAAAGATAAGATGATTGCAGATCAAATATTTAAAGAATTAAATAAGAGATTGCAATTTTTAATGGACGTAGGGTTGGAATATTTAACATTATCTAGAGGAGCAGGAACATTATCAGGAGGAGAGGCACAAAGAATAAGGCTTGCAACTCAAATAGGTTCTGGTTTAACAGGAGTGTTATATATATTGGATGAACCAAGTATAGGATTACATCAAAGAGATAATGATAAATTATTAGCAACTTTAAAAAAATTAAGAGATCTAGGTAATACATTGTTAGTTGTAGAACATGATGAAGATACAATGTATGCTGCAGATCAAGTAATAGATATTGGTCCTGGAGCAGGAGTACATGGTGGAAGAGTTATAGCACAGGGAACAGCTGAAGAGATAAAATTAGTACCAGAATCAATAACTGGTCAATATTTAAGTGGAAGAAAGCAAATACCAGTACCAAAAAAAAGAAGGAAATCAAACGGAAAATCAATAGAAATAATTGGAGCAACACAAAATAATCTTAAAAATGTAAATGTTAAATTTCCATTAGGACAATTTATATGTATTACAGGTGTTTCAGGTTCTGGTAAAAGTACACTTATAAATGAAGTGCTATATAAAACTATTGCAAAAGAATTAAATGGTGCAAATGAAAAGCCAGGAAAATGTAAACAAATAAAAGGATTAAATAATATAGATAAGATAATAAATATAGACCAATCACCAATTGGAAGAACTCCAAGATCAAATCCAGCAACATATACAGGTGTATTTGATCATATAAGAGATATCTTTGCTGGTACAAATGAAGCTAAGATGAAAGGGTATCAAAAAGGAAGATTTAGTTTTAATGTTGCAGGAGGAAGATGTGAGGCATGTAATGGTGATGGTATATTAAGAATAGAGATGCATTTCTTACCAGATATATATGTACCATGTGAAGTATGTAAAGGAAAAAGATATAATAAAGAGACTCTAGAAGTAAAATATAAAGGAAAGAGCATAGCGGATATACTAGATATGACTGTAGAAGAGGCATTAGAATTTTTTAAAAACATACCTAAAATTAAAACAAAAATACAAACATTATATGATGTTGGATTAGGTTATATAAAATTAGGACAACCATCAACAACACTATCAGGAGGAGAGGCACAAAGAATAAAACTTGCTACAGAACTATCTAAAAAAGCAACAGGGAAAACATTATATATATTGGATGAACCTACAACAGGGCTTCATATAGCAGATGTGCATAAATTAGTAGATATACTACAAAGATTAGTTGATACAGGAAACAGTATAATAGTAATTGAACATAATTTAGACTTGATAAAAACATCTGATTATATAATAGATTTAGGACCAGAAGGAGGAGACAAAGGCGGAGAAATAATAGCAGTAGGAACACCAGAACAAATAATAAGAAATGAAAGAAGCTACACTGGTAAATTTCTAAAAACAAAAATAGAAAGTTAAAGCCTGTTTCCAAGTGGACATTTTGGGCAATCCGGGACAGTCCCTAAATGGACATTTTGTCCATTTGGGGACAGACCTTGAATAAAAAAGGAGATGAGATTTGTGGAAAGAGTAGATAAGACACAGTACTATTTAAATATTGCAGAAGAAGTATCTAAAAGAGGAACTTGTTTAAGAAATAATTATGGAAGTGTAATTGTAAAAAATGATGAGATAATATCAACTGGGTATACAGGAGCTCCTAGAGGAAGAAAAAATTGTATAGATATGGGTGAATGTACAAGAGCAAAATTAAATTTACCAAGTGGGACAGGTTATGATAAATGTAGGTCTGTTCATAGTGAGCAAAATGCAATAATAAGTGCTGCTAGAAAAGATATGATAGGGTCTACTTTATATTTAGTTGGTATAAATAAAAGAAATGGTGAATATGTAACTGATAATGAACCATGTATAATGTGTAAGAGAATGATAATAAATTCTGGTATTGAAAAAGTAGTTATGAGAGATACCAAAGATAAATATCGAGTAACTCTTGTAAAGGAATGGTTGGATATAGAGTAATAATAAGAATAAAAGAGTGATTCAGCAATGAAATAAATTAATGAAAGATTACAACATATTTTAGAATCACTCTTTATATTTTAGCTAAAATTATCTATTGTTACTTTCATTATTATTGTTGTTATTTTGGTTTCCTTTATTATTTTGATTATTTTTATTATTCTTATTTTCTTTATTGTTTTTACCCATCTGTAGTGCACCTCCTTATTTGATATATTTATATTTTTTACAAATAAAAAAATAATATACATAAAAAAATATAATATTTTTAGCAAAAAAACAAAATTTTCTAAAAAATGTTTCATAGTTTTATGTGGGTGGTGTTGTTATTTGTAATAAATTATTATATAATAAGTCAAAATATAGTTATTAAAGTGGAGGAAATAAATGGAAAATATAGTAATAGGTATAGAAGGACTTGTTGGAAGCGGAAAAACATCAATATGTAAATGTTTATTAGATAAAATAGATAATAGTATAATTTTTCATATGGGAAATCTATATAGAGGGATTATATTAGCATTAAAACAAAAATATAAAACAATAGAGAATATGAAAGAACATCTAAAAGGTATAAATATAAGGGATGAGATTGAGAGATTAAATATAAATTGTAAAATAGAAAATAGGGAAACAAGAGTATATATTAATAATGAATTAGCACCTGAAGAAGATCTTCAATCACCTGAAATATCAATGGGAGTATCAGTAGTATCAAATATAGTTAATAATAATGACGCATTTATGGTTGTTAGAAAAATGCTCCAAAAAATGCAAGAAAAATATAATGTAATAGTATCAGGTAGAGCAATTCTAAAAATATATCCTGAAACACAATATCATTTTTTTGTAGTAGCAGATTTAAAGGAACGAATTAATAGAAAATTCATACAATATAAAGGAGAAGTTAGTAAAGAAGAATTAGAAAAACATATTACTAAAAGAGATGAGCTACAAAAGGATTCTGGATTTTATGAAAAAAATAGTAAGACTATAGTGGTAGATGTAACAGATTGCAAATCAGCAGAAGAATCAGCTGAATTATTATTGAGTAAGATAAACATTAATTTAGCACAGTGTTATTAATATAATGAAAGGGAATGTGAGAATAAAAATATGGAATATGTAAATAGAAAACTAGAAGAGTTTTACAATTATATAGAAAATAAAAATGTGGCTATAATAGGATTAGGCGTTAGTAATAAACCATTAATACAATATTTAAATGATAGGAAAGCAAATATTACGGTGTTTGACAATAGAGGAAGAGCAAGTATAGATGAAGAAACATTAAAACAATTAAGTAAATATAACATAAAAGCATATTTTGGAGAAAATTGTCTAGATGATTTAAAAGGATTTGATATTATTTTTAGATCACCAAGTTGTAGACCGGATAAAAAAGAAATATTGCAAGAAGTTCAAAATGGAGCAATAGTTACAACAGAAATAGAAATGCTTTTACAATTATGTCCAGGAAAAACAATAGGTATAACTGGTAGTGATGGGAAAACAACTACAACAACACTTATATATAATATTTTAAAAGAAAAAGGATATAATTGTTATTTAGGTGGTAATATAGGAATACCATTATTTACCAAAATTGATGAAATGACACCTGATGATATAGTAGTTCTAGAGCTTAGCAGTTTTCAATTAATGGATATGGAAATAAGCCCTAATATTAGTGTAGTTACAAATGTTACTCCAAATCATTTAGATATACATAAAGATTATAATGAATATATAAATGCCAAAAAAGCAATATTCAATTTTCAAAACAAAAATGGTTTAGTGGTTCTAAATTATGATAATGAAATAACAAGAGAATTTGCAAAAGAGGCTAAAGGGAATTATTTATTCTTTAGTAGTAAAGAAAAATTAGATAATGGATATATATATAATGATGGTATAATAAAACTTTGTGAAAAAGGGTTAAGAAGGCATATTATAAATGTAAAGGATATACATTTAAGAGGTGTGCATAATTATGAAAATATATGTGCTGCATTAGCAGCTACTAGTACATTAGTAGATATAGATACACAAATTAAAGCAATATGTAAATTTAAAGGAGTAGAACACAGACTAGAATTAGTAAGAGAAATAAATGGAGTAAAATGGTATAATGATTCAATAGGAACATCACCAACAAGAACGATTGCAGGTCTTAAATCTTTTGATGAAAATATAGTTCTAATTGCTGGTGGGTATGATAAAAAGTTAGATTATACACCAATTGCAAAACCAATTTTAGAAAAAGTTACAACATTAATATTAATGGGAGCAACGGCAGGAAAAATATATGATGCTGTAGTGAATGAAATGAAAAAACAAAATAAAACAATAGATATTTATAAATGTGATACATTGGAAGAAACAGTTATTACAGCGAATAAAACAGCTAAGAGTGGAGAAGTAGTATTATTTTCTCCAGCTAGTGCAAGTTTTGATTTATTTAAAAACTTTGCTGAAAGAGGAAATAAATTTAAAGAATTAGTAGAAAAACTATAAAGGAGAAACTATTGGAACTTAAGGGAGAATTAATAGATATAATTTATCAAAATGAATTAAATAGTTATACAGTGGGAGTGTTGGTTAATGATAATAAGGAAGAAACTACAATAGTAGGATACCTTCCTTTTATTAATATTGGAGATTGTTTAAAGCTTGAAGGAAATTATATTACACATCCGGATTATGGTGAACAATTCAAAATTATCACATTTGAAAAATGTATGCCAGAAACATTGGATTCACTTGAAAGATATTTGGCAAATGGAAATATAAAAGGAATAGGTCCTGCAACAGCTAAAAAAATAATTGAAGCTTTTGGAGAAGAGACAATATATACATTAAAATATGAACCACAAAAATTATCTAGGATAAAAGGAATTACACCTGAAAAAGCTTTAATTATTGGTGAAGAGTTTGTTGAAAATTGGGAATTGTGGCAAATTGTAGGATTTTTAGATAAATTTAAAATTGGTGTTCAAAATGCTAAAAGTATATATAAAAAATTAGGGGCAGATACAATTTCACAAATAGAGGAAAATCCGTATATTCTAATAGATATAGCGAATAATGTGGATTTTAAACAAATAGATAGAATGGCATTAGAATTAGGTTTTGATTTAAATAATGAGAAAAGAGTAGAATCTGGAATAAAACATGCAATTAATATATCTGGTTTAAATGGGCATTGTAGAGTATTAAGGGAAAATCTAATAAGTTTTGTAAAAGAACTTTTAAAAGTGGAGGAATCAGATGTTGATTTTTCTTTAATAAATCTAAAAGTAAGAAATGAAATTATAGAAGAAGGAGAATGGATATATTCTAAAAAGAATTATGAATCTGAAATTTATGTAGCAAATAGACTAAAAATACTAAATGAATCAAATAATATAAAATATATAAAAAATATTAATCAAATGATAGAAGAAATGGAGAAAGAAGAAGAAATTTCTTTATCACAAAAGCAAAAGGAAGCAATAAATAAAATAAATGACAATAATTTATGTATAATAACAGGTGGACCAGGTACAGGAAAGACAACAGTAATTAAAACAATAATAGATATATATAAAAGAAAGAAAATGAAACCTGTACTATGTGCTCCAACAGGAAGAGCAACTAAAAGAATGACAGAGGCAACTGGAGAAGAAGCAAAAACTCTTCACAGATTACTTGAAATTGGAAAAGTGGAAGATATGCAAAAGCAAGAAGAAATAGATATTACCCCAATAGATGCAGATATAATTATTATAGATGAGATGTCCATGGTAGATTTATTTTTAATGAGTTGTATAATGAAAGGAACATATATAGGAACTAAAATTGTCTTTGTCGGGGATACAGATCAATTACCTTCTGTTGGTGCAGGAAATGTTTTGAAAGATATGATAAATTCTGAATGTATACCAACTGTTGTATTAGATGAGATATTTAGACAAGCAGCGCAAAGTAAGATAATAGTAAATTCACATAGAGTAAATAAAGGAGAGGCATTTACTACTGAGAATAAAGATTTAGTACAAGATTTTTTCTTTGTTAATGAGAAAAATCCTGAACAAATAGTAAATACAATATTGTCTTTATGTACAGGAAGATTACAGAGTTTTGGAAATTATGATTTTTTTGAAAATATACAAATAATTACACCAACTAAAAAGGGGATGCTTGGAACTAAAGAATTAAATAAAATATTACAAGAAAATTTAAATCCATCACAAGGTGATGAAAAAGAGAAACATGTTGGAAATACAATATATAGAATTGGTGATAGAATTATGCAAATTCGCAATAACTATGATATATATTGGGAGAAAAAAGAAGAAAAATATGAAACAGGTGCAGGTGTTTTTAATGGAGAATTAGGAACTATTTTGAACATACTAGATGAGGAAAAACAAGTGAAAATAAAATTTGATGATGGAAAAATTGCGTGGTATGAATATTCGGAATTAGATCAAATAGAGCATGCATATGCAATAACAATTCATAAATCACAAGGAAGTGAATTTGATGTGGTAATTATGCCTATAATGCAAGCTGCTCCAATGTTATTAACAAGGAATTTGCTATATACAGGTATGACAAGAGCTAAGAAGATGCTGATAATTGTTGGTAATTCAGATGTTATAAGATTTATGATTCAAAATATTAATACTAAAAAAAGAAATACTGGTTTAGAAGAGAAAATAAGAAAAGTAATGGAAGGTGATTAAAAAAACAAATATATATCTTCGATTTATTGCGGAATTTACATAAATATGATAAAATGTACAGGAATCCCTCAAATAGGGATGGTAGGAATATTGGTTTTCGGGTGCAAAAATAAGGAGGAAAGAAAAATGGCACTTTTGAAAAAACTAAAAAAATTCATACGGGAGCTTGTTTTGAAATGGACAGATCCAGATCTTAATCAGATGAAGCAGTATGAATCAGAAATTCGATTTGATAAAGACCGAATTGAAGTATGGCTTAAGCGGTTTTGTGAGCTGACAGGGTATTCGTTAGGAGAGGTACTGGAAGAGGCAATTGGAACTGGACCTTTTCGATTAAGATTACCTGACAAAGTGATTTTGGAAAGAAATCCTGAGATAATAGTTGTTAGTGGTACAAAGATTTATAAAGTTAATATGGAAGATGAAGGTTATGTAACAATAACTCATGACCATATCGTTACCGAGTACAGAGTAAAATATGATGAAGCCATAGAATTAAGTAGTAAGAAATATTTTCTGAATGGGAAGCTCCTTATAGAATTGGACTACTATATGAATCCTGGTATCACATGGTATTTCCCAAATAATAGGAATATAATTGTAGAATGGGTGTATTATGGGGTGGATCCATTTGAGAGAGCAATATTTGCTATGAATGATTCTTTAAAGAACTTTGAGAGTTATAAGGAAGGAGATTCTTTAGAGATTCTTAGAGTCATCAATGAGTATTTTACGGGAATAGGAACTATTTCTGTATATAGTGAGAGTGGTATACGAAATATAAATGGAGACGTAGATTATAATGAACTCCAAGCTGAAGAAGATCAGATCACTAAGTATGCTCTTTCTAATTGTGAAGGAACTTACGAGGTGTTAGAAAGAGGCGATGGAAAGTTTACTTCAACTGCAAGGTTGAAAACAGTTGAAGTGACCATAACAACTGATCTATTACCAAATGAAATAGAAGAAATAAACGTAGGTAATGTTATTCAGAAATTAAAAGGCATTCAAAAATCCTTTCTCGGAAACTCATTTACCGAAAGCCAAAATACTGTAGAAAATTAATATGCAGTACACACAAATCCTCTTCAACATTTATGTTGAAGGGGATTTGTCGTGTTAAAGCTACAAACATCATTTATAGAACATATAAATATTTTTTAATTGAATATATAGCAAATATATAGTAAAATATAGAAGTGTTATGTAAAAGGTGTTATTTTTCGATGGAGGAAAGAATATGATAAGTAATGAAATCAATGTAAAAATAGGAGAAAACGAAGTAAAAGTACAATTAAAAAGAGCAGAACTTTTATATGGAATTGAAGGACTTTATTATAATGGATTTCCAGAAGAAAAAGAAGCATATATAGAAGTGTTAAACAAATTTGTTCCAATTATACATTCACAAGATTTGCAGTCTAAGAATAATAGGTTTTTCATTCCCGCTCATAACCAGGAAGATTTTGAATGTGCAATGAAAAATCATTTGCCAATAAATCAAGTAGTTGCACCATATTTTTATGGAGTTGGTGAAGAGACAGTAAGAGATGATAAAGCAACACAAAAAAGACATAGCGTAATTGCGGTTATAAAACATAATACAGAGGATAAATATTTATGTGTTGACTGTAAAGGAAGAATATGCAAATCTTTTGTATTAGGTGGTATAGAAGAAGGAGAAACACCAGAACAAGCAGCGATAAGAGAAATAAAAGAAGAAACAGGTTATATAGATGTGGATATTATTTATCATAGTCCATTTATTCTTATTAATCATTTTTATGCGGGCTATAAAGGTGTTAATAGATATGCTACATTAGATATTTTATTTGGTAAACTTAATTCAGATAAAAACATTGGAATATCAGAAAGTGAAAATAAAAAACATATTGTAAAATGGATATCAAAAGATGAATTATCAGATTTTATATCTGTGAATAATAATAAATTTGCACTAGATATTCTATTAAATGGAGAAAAAGCATATACAGGTGAAGGAATTATGATAAATTCAGATAAGTTTAGTGGAATGAATTCAGAAGAAGCAAGAGATCAAATTGGACAGATTTTAAATAAAAAATAAGTTTAAATTGGAAGGTGATTAAAAAAACAAATATATTAGAAATTATATATCCTAGTAAATGTGGAATATGTGGAAATTTGGATAAGGATGGACTTTGTGATGAGTGTTACACTAAATTAAATAAACATGTAAGAAATAGAATCATATGTCCAAGTAAAAAATTGGGAATTGTCTATTTTCAAGTAGGAATGTATATATATGATTATAAAGATATAAGAAATTTAATGATAAATTATAAATTTAATCAAAAATCATATTTAAATAAACTATTTTTTAAACTTATTACTAAGAACAATGTAATACAAAATTATATAAATAAATTTGATGTAATTATACCTGTTCCAATTCATAAAAATAGATATAGAGAAAGAGGGTATAATCAAATTAGTTTAATATTAAAAAATATGTATGATAATAGAATATTAGAAAAAAAATTGGTAAAAATAGTAGATAATAAAAGGCAAAGTACTTTGAATTTAGAGGAGAGAAAAATAAATATCAAAAAATCATATAAAATAACTGATGTAGATGTTATACAAGGAAAAAGAGTACTAATTGTAGACGATATTTACACAACAGGTAATACATTAAATGAGTGTAGCAGAATTTTAAAAGAAAATGGAGCAGAGATAGTAGGAATATTAGCAATAGCAAAAGATTAGATCTTTTTAATATATTTATATAAAAAATAAAATGCATAAAAATTTCCTTTTTTGTAATAATAAGTGTAGACATAAAAAAATACAACCAAAAAATAAAGGAGGAAAATTATGAAAGCAACTGGAGTTGTAAGAAGAATAGATGACTTAGGAAGAGTTGTTATACCAAAGGAAATAAGAAGAACACTTAGAATAAAAGAAGGAGCACCATTAGAAATTTTTACAGATAAGGAAGGTCAAATTATTTTAAAAAAATATTCTCCCATTGGAGAATTATCTGAATTCGCAACTGAATATGCTGAAACATTAGCAAAAACAACAGGGCATATTGCATGTATAACAGATAAGGATACTGTAATTGCTGTCTCAGGGGGATCAAAGAAAGAATTTCTAGAGCAAAATATAAGTGAAGAATTAGAAAAGGTAATAGATGATAAAGAAGTATATAATAGTAAAGAAAATAATAATATTTCTATTCCTGTAACAAGAACAGATAATAGAGAAAGAAAATATAATTCTCAAGTAGTATATCCAATAATATCAGATGGAGATGTAATAGGAACAGTCATATTATTATCAAAAGATAGTAATACAAAAATGACAGAAGTAGAACAAAAAGTAGTTCAATCAGCAGCTAATTTCTTAGGAAGTCAAATGGAAATATAAACTAAAGATATTACAAAAATATTACATTTTTGTAATATCTTTGTAAGTTCTTGAATCAAATGAGTAAATGTAGTATAAAAATAGTAAGAGAAGTAAGAAAAATGGGAGGAACAAAAGATGGAGGGAAACGGTAATAATGGAGTATATTCTTCATTTAAAATTAATGGTGAAGAAGCTGAAATAAATAATAGTCAAAATATAGGAATATCAGGATTACCACAAACAATTAACATGTGGACAAAATTTAGAAATTTCTTTAGAAAAGAAACTATTATGCAAAAACCAAAAGAAATAGTTCAAGAAGTAAAAGATTTTTGGAGCAAAGATGCAACTATAAACAAGATACAGGAAAAATGCAAAAAAATACACGAATTCCTTTATGAGGAAATAAAATTCAAATAAAATGGAAAGAATACTTGAAAAGTATTCTTTTTTGATATACAATGTAGGCAGTTTTATGTAATATGTACAGCATAAAACTATTAAACTTTATAAAAAGGCAATTAAAAGCCAAAAAGGAGGAATTTAAATGTCAATAAAAATTGGTATTAACGGATTTGGAAGAATTGGAAATTTAGCATTCCAAGCAGCATTAAAGAAAGGTGAAGTAGAAGTAGTAGCAATAAACGATCCATTTATTGCAGCAGATTATATGGCATATATGACAAAATATGATTCTGTACATGGAAGATTTGATGGAACAGTATCATCTAAAGAAAACACATTAATAGTAAATGGAAAAGAAATAAAAGTATATAATGAAATGGACCCACATAATATTCCATGGGGAGAATTAGGAGTTGAATATGTATTAGAATGTTCAGGAGTATTCACAACTATGGAAAAAGCACAAGC
>CALXJL010000019.1 GCA_944388615.1 uncultured Clostridia bacterium | reverse complement strand
CATGTTAATTTATATTCTTTTTCAGTCATAACCTTCTTCACCACCAATCTTTTTTTGATGGTTTTATTTTATCACAACAATCAAAAAAAGTCTGTAACAAGTATATTTCATTACTGTTACAAACTCTGTAATATTCTGTGGATTATTTGTTTCGTTTTCTCTGTTTTTGTGAATAACTTTTTTCTACCTCTGAATAGTTACGAGATTTAATAAAATAATATTACAACCACTTGCAAAAACAAAAAAAACATGATAGAATGCAGGAAATAAAAAATAAAAACAAAGAAAAGGACAAGATAAATGTGTAAAATCTAAAGAGAGCCAAACAAAAGCTGAGAGTTTGGTAGAACAATAAACATTTATTATCACCTTGGAGTTGTAATACTGAAAATAAAAGTAAGTATTATCGCATAAACAGCGTTAAAAGTTTTAGAGAGAAAAGATAAATAAATCTTTTAATATAGGTGGTACCGCGGAAAAACAGATTTCGTCCTAGTAATAGGATGGAGTCTGTTTTTTTACATGATGGTAAAATAAAGGGGGAATAATATGGAACAGGTACAAATAGGAAAAGTGTACAGACATTTTAAAGGAAATTATTATTTTGTAGAGAATGTAGCATATGATTCAGAAACTAAAGAAAGAATGGTAGTATATAAACCATTATATGATAGAAAGGAAAAAATTTGGGTTAGACCAGAAAAAATGTTTCTAGAACAAATTCCAGAAAGACCAGATAATATAACTGGTCAAAAAACAAGATTTGAACTAGCAGAAAACTTAAGTAAAAATTACATGAAATAAAGGAGGAAAAGACTATGTATAAAAAAGTTGAGCTAAAAAATGGTTTTGTGGGAATGGAAAAAGACGTGGCAAAACTATGGAAGGACAAAGATATAATAAAAAAGAACTTTGCGTTAAATGAAGGAAAAGAATATTTTACATTTTATGATGGACCACCAACAGCAAATGGAAAACCACATGTTGGACATATTGAAACAAGAGTTATGAAAGATATTATACCAAGATATAAAGTTATGAAAGGATACAAAGTAATACGTAAGGCTGGATGGGATACACATGGTTTACCAGTAGAACTTGAAATTGAAAAAAAATTAGGAATTTCAGGAAAACAACAAATAGAAGAATATGGTGTTGAGAAATTTGTAAAAGAATGTAAAGAAAGTGTATTTACTTATGTATCTATGTGGGAAGAAATGACGAATAAAGTCGGATATTGGGTTGATATGGAAAATCCATATGTAACATATCATAATGAATATATTGAATCAGTTTGGTGGGCATTAAGTAAGTTGTGGGAAAAAGGACTATTATATGAAGGACATAAAGTAATGCCATATTGTCCAAGATGTGGAACAGCATTATCATCACATGAAGTTGCACAAGGATATAAAGATGTAAAAGACCTAACATGTATTGCAAAATTCAAAGTAGAAGAAAACCAAGGTTATGAGAAAAATACTTATATTTTAGCTTGGACAACTACACCATGGACATTACCTTCAAATTTAGCTTTATGTATTAATAAATCTTACACATATGTTTTAGTAAAAGCAAACATTGGAACAGAGGAAGAAACAAAGTTTGAAAACTATATTTTAGCTAAGGATTTATTAGAAAAAGTTTTAAAAGATACACCTTATGAAATAGTAAAAGAATTTAAAGGTGAAGAATTATTAGGAATAAAATATGAAAGATTAATGCCATTTGGTAAAATAGATGGAAAGGCATTTGTAGTAATTCATGGTGACTATGTTAATTTGGAAGATGGTACAGGTATTGTTCATATAGCACCAGCTTATGGTGAAGATGACAGTCTTGTATCAAAACAAAATGGAATTACATTTATAAATTTAGTAGATAAATCAGGAAAATTTGTAGATGAAGTAGAACCATGGGCAGGAAGATTTGTAAGAGATTGTAATGAAGATATTTGCAAATGGCTTGCTACAGAAAATAAATTATTTAGTAAAGAAAAACATTTACACTCATATCCTCATTGTTGGAGATGTGACACACCACTTTTATATTATCCAAAAGAAAGTTGGTTTGTTGCAATGAGTAAATTAAGAGATGAATTAGTTGCAAATAATAATAAAGTAAATTGGTACCCAGATACAATAAGAACAGGAAGATTTGGTAAATTCCTAGAAAATGTAATTGACTGGGGAATTTCAAGAGATAGATATTGGGGAACACCACTTCCAATTTGGACATGTGAAAATGAAAAATGTGGTCATCAAGAATGTATTGGAAGTATAAAAGAGTTAAAAGAAAAAGCAATAGATTGTCCAGATGATATTGAGTTACACAAACCTTATATAGATAATGTACATTTAAAATGCCCTCATTGTGGAAAACAAATGCATAGAGCAAAAGAAGTTATAGATTGCTGGTTTGATTCAGGTTCAATGCCATTTGCACAATTACATTATCCTTTTGAAAATCAAGATCTATTTGAGAAGAATTTTCCAGCACAATTTATTTCAGAAGCAGTAGACCAAACAAGAGGATGGTTTTATACATTAACAGCATTAGGAACAGCATTATTTGGAAAAATACCATTTGAAAATTGTATAGTATTAGGACATGTATTAGATGAAAAAGGACAAAAAATGTCAAAATCTAAGGGAAATGGTGTTGACCCAATGACGTTATTAGATACAGTTGGAGCAGATGCTACAAGATGGCATTTTTATACAGTATCAGCACCATGGTTACCAACAAGATTAGGATTAAAAAATGTGCAAGAGACTCAGAGAGGATTTTTAAGTACATTATGGAATGTATATTCATTCTACGTTTTATATGCAGAAATTGATAAATTCAATCCATTAGAATATATTAATAAAAAATCTGAAAATATAATGGATAAATGGATTATTTCTAAGCTAAATACATTAATAAAAGTAGTTGATGAAAGATTAGAAAAATATGATATTACAAATGCTGCATTAAAAATTGAAGAATTTACAGATGAATTATCAAATTGGTATGTAAGAAGAAATAGAGAAAGATTCTGGAGCCAGAAGCTAACAGATGATAAAATAGATGCATATGTAACTTTATATAAAGTCTTAGTAATACTTGCTAAAATTGCAGCACCATTTGTACCATTTGTGACAGAAGAAATTTATCAAAATTTAGTATGTGGATTAGACAAAAATGCTAAAGAAAGTGTACATTTATGTTCATGGCCAGAAGTAGATGAAAAATCAATTGATACTAACCTAGAAAAAGAAATGGATCTAGCATATTCTATAGTTAAATTAGGAAGAAGTGCTAGAAACACAGCTAATATCAAGAATAGACAACCATTATCAGAAATGTTAATTTCTGAAAAAGAACTTCCTAAATATTATGGAGATATAGTAAAAGAAGAATTAAATATAAAAAATGTTGTATTAGGTGCAGATTTATCTAAATATGTTAATTTTGAAATAAAACCAAACTTGCCTGTTTTAGGAAAAGAACATGGAAAATTAATTCCAAAAATAAAAGCTGAAATAGCAAGTAAAAATCAAATGGATTTAGCAAATAAAGTAAGAAATGGTGGAGTAGAATATATTCAGATAGATGATACACAAATTGCTTTAAGTTCAGAAAATTTATTAATAACAATGCAAGGTATGGAAGGATTTGCTTTTGCAGGTGAAGGTGAAATAGGTGTTGTTTTAGATACTAATATTACTGAAGAATTAAAAGAAGAAGGAAACTTAAGAGAAATACTTTCTAAGGTTCAAAATATGAGAAAAGATAGTGGATTTGAAGTACTAGATAGAATTAATTTATATGTAGCAGAAAACGATAATTTAGAAAAAGTTGTGAAAAAGTTTGAAACTCAAATAAAAAAAGACACATTATCAGATAATATTATATATAATGAACCAGGAAAAGATTATATTGATACAAATATAAATGGAGAAAATTTGAAAATATTTGTAGAAAAGGTGTAAAGTTTTTATAAATTGAATTTTTTCTAAAAAAGAGGAAATCATAATAATATAAATCTATGAGGAGGTTTATATTATGGAAAAAAATCAAAAAATAAATTGTACTGTATCTAGTTGTAAATACAATAATGTAAACACAAAAGGTTGTATGTTAGAACAAATTCATGTTACACCAATACCAGATTGCAACACATGCGAGCCAGATGAATCTATGTGCTCTAGTTATGAATTTGATAGAGAATAAGAAACTGCATTTCATAAAGAAGTGCAGTTTTTTAACATTTTATAAAATATTCAACTATAATACCTATGACTATTCCTAATATAATAAATGTAAGCTATGAGGTAAAAAATGTATAAATTTATAGTAATTGACAAATCTTTCTAAATTTGTTGCAAAAGAATTATCTAAATGGTAAAATTTATAAAAAGGGGATGTAAATTATGGCTTTTATGGGAAGAGGAGAAATACCGTCATTAGGCGATTTGGATTCAGATAATAATGGAAATAATTATCATGGAGGTCCATACATATATAATCGATTTTGTTATTATATTCCATTAGACAATACATATGTATCAATGCAAATAATTGTTACATTTATTATATTAATAATAGGTGTAATAACATATTTAGCAACATATAAATCTGATATTATTGATCCAATAGAAAATGTAAAGAAATTATTCATAAACACACATTTAGCAATAATAGTAATCACTTTAGTGATTACTTTAATAATTAACTTATTTTCTAAAAAAGAGTCGGATTTATTAAGAAGATTAGTTCTATTATTTACAATTTCAATAGTAACAATGTTTGTAATTTTTGGAGTTAAACTAAATATGGATACAACATATACTAGAGATAGGTTTGCACGGTTTTTACATAGAGGAAAATTCTTCTGAAATAAATCTAAAAAAATCTAAAATAGATATAGGATTAACAGGTATAAGTTTGAAAACTGAAAAAGAATATTATATTGATGAATGTATGAAATTATATAATATCTTTAAAATAAAAAGTTATGGAACTTTGGGATTGCATGGTATTCTTATAGGATTATTGCTTTATCAAATGTTAAAAGTTCAAAAAATAAAAAATAAAAAGGATAAATTAGATAAAGATGATTTAGTATTATTTGATGAAGAGCAAAACGTAAAAATATAAGGGAAATAATTATGGGGGATAAAAATGGAGGATAAAGAAAAAGAATTTATAAAAAATGTAAACATTGATAAAGCAAAAAATAAGACTTTTATATCAATAGTGTTAATAACTATTAGCATATTAACTTATGTTATGCCTTTTATGTATGGAGAAGTTGACTTCGGCATAATTTTTGAAATTGCTTCATTAACTTGTCTTTTATTTTCGCGATATTATATGACAAAATATGATGAGATACGATCCAAAAGATATATTATTTGTTCAATTGTAGCGATAGGATGGATTTTAATATATGATATAATATATTTACTTTCTACTATGAGAACAATTGAAGATTTATTCGCAGTAGCTTATATATTTTTATATGGACAAATCTTTTCAGTAGCGTATATAAGTTTATTATTTGCAATTAATAGAAATTTAGCTAAAGCAGATAATCCAATCAAATATAAAGAGAATACAGATTGGTTTTATGAAACATATGAAGAAAAAGGGGATGAAAATAAAAATGTTTGAAGATAGAACTCTTACAAAGTTTGTTTATGTATTTTTGGGGTTTATTTCAATAATTATACCGGGACCAATTGTACCATTAGTAAGTTTGATAATTACTATTGCTATGTTAGTATATAAAATAAAAAGTATAAAAGAAGGTACAATTGGTTTTGAAGAAATAATGCTCGATATTATTGCTATTATCATAGTTATAGTTATAAATATTGCATTTTTTGCAGTGAGAATTTCTGTAGAGAATGAATATAATAGCTCGGAAGAAATAACTATTGAAGAGCTTGTAGAAACAACTATTGATGCATATAAATTAGGAAATCTTTCACAATTTACAGATGATGGAAATCATCAAAGTAAAATAAAAACTGGATTTACAGATTATCTAAAAAATGATATAGGAATTAGTGACGTGACTGTAAGTGGAAATAAAATAACTTGTGATATGGGAACAGATACAATTGTTTTTACAATAACGAAAAATAATATAAAATATGCAATACAATAAAAAGATGGGATTGAGAAAAAAATGAGATTTGTTGTACAAAGAGTATCTAGTGCAAATGTAAAAGTAGAAGAAAAAACAATAGGAAAAATAGATAAAGGATTTATGGTTCTTATTGGAGTAAAACAAGGGGACACTATAGAGGATGCTAATTATTTAATAAAGAAATTAATAAATTTAAGAGTATTTTCAGATGAAAATGGAAAGATGAATAAATCTATAAAAGATGTAGATGGAGAATTATTATTAATATCCCAATTTACATTATATGGAGATTGCACAAAAGGAAATAGACCATCATTTATACAAGCAGAAGAACCAAATAGAGCAAATGAATTATATGAATATATTATAAAAGAATGCAAAAAATATATAAATAAAGTAGAAATGGGAATATTTGGAGCAGACATGAAAGTAAGTCTTACAAATGATGGACCTGTAACAATTATAATAGAAAAATGAAGTAAAGTTTTTTATCAGGGTTAATTCATAAAATATTACTATAGTTTAATGTTTTATGAATTAACCCTGGTTTTTAAGCCTATTTACTAGACATTTTCCTAAAAATGTAATATACTAGCTGTAATTATTTTAGGTAATTGTTTTAAGGAGTGTGAATAAAATGGGGAAAAAATTTTATGTAACAACACCAATATATTATCCAAGTGGTAAATTTCATATAGGAACTGCATATACAACAGTGCTTGCAGATACAATAAAAAAATATAAACAACAAAGAGGATATGATGCATATATGTTAACAGGGCTTGATGAACATGGTCAAAAAGTACAAGATGTGGCTATATCAAACGGAAAAACTCCACAAGAGCATGTAGATGAAATTGCAAATCAAGCAAAAAAATTATGGGAATTAATGGATATAGAATATGATGATTTTATAAGAACAACAGAACCTAGACATTGTAGTGTAGTAGAAAAAATATTTGAAAGATTTATTAAGCAAGGAGATATATATAAAGGAGAATATGAAGGTTGGTATTGTAAACCTTGTGAAACATATTTCACACAAACACAGCTTATAGATGGAAAATGTCCTGATTGTGGAAGACCAGTTGAAAAAATGAAAGAAGAAGCATATTTTTTTAATATGAAGAAATATGAAAAAAGACTTATAGAATTTTATAATGAAAATCCAGATTTTATACAGCCATCTCATAGAAAAACTGAAATCTTTAATAATTTTATAAAACCAGGATTAGAAGATTTATGTGTTACAAGAACATCTTTTGATTGGGGAATTAAAGTAAAAAGTGACCCAAAACATGTTATATATGTATGGGTTGATGCATTAACAAATTATATTAATGCATTAGGTTATATGAGTAAGGACGATTATCTAATGAAAAAGTATTGGCCGGCAGACTTGCAGATAGTTGGAAAAGATATAATAAGATTTCATGCTATTTATTGGCCTATATTTTTAATGGCATTAGACCTACCTTTACCAAAAAAAATATATGCACATGGATTTATTATGATGAAAGACGGAAAAATGTCTAAATCTAAGGGAAATGTAGTATATCCAGAAATGCTAGTAGAAAAATATGGATTAGATGCAACAAGATATTACTTATTAAGAGAATGTAATTTTGGACAAGATGCATTATTTACACCAGAAGAATTTGTAGATAGATATAATTATGATTTATGTAATGATTTAGGAAATTTATTAAATAGAACAATAGGAATGATTAATAAATATTTTAAAGGAAAAATTCCTGAATATAATGGAATAGTAAATGATGTAGATGAAGAATTAGAAAAATATATAAGAAAGCAAATATCAGTAGTAGAAGAACAGATGGATAATTATGATTTAAGCAAAGCTTTAGAAGAAATATGGAAAATAATTTCAAGAACCAATAAATATATAGATCAAACAGAACCTTGGATTTTATTTAAAGAAGAAAGTACAGAAAAATTAAAATCTGTAATGATTCATTTAGTAGAATCATTAAGAATAATAGGAATATTAATAAGATCTGCAATGAAAAATACATCAAATGAAATATTTACACAATTAGGCATAGAAAATATTAATAAAGAATGGGATAGTATTTATGAATTTGGAAAACTATTTAATAATAGTGAGTTTAAAGTTATAGAAAAGCCTACACCGGTATTTAATAGATTGGATTCAAAAGAAGAAATAGAGTATATAAAAAATAATATGAAATAGGAGGGACATATGGCAAAAACAATAGCAAGAACATTACCAGGATTTATGGAATTATTGCCAGAAGATCAAATAAAATTTAATAATATGATGGATATAATAAGAAAAAACTACGAAAAAGCAGGTTTTCTGCCACTAGATACACCAATTATAGAATCATCAGAAGTATTATTGGCTAAAGCTGGAGGAGAAACAGAAAAACAAATATACAGATTTGAAAAAGGAGATAATGATTTATCACTTAGATTTGATCTAACTGTTCCACTTGCCAAATATGTAGCAATTAATTGTAACAACTTAGCTTTCCCATTTAGAAGATATCAAATAGGAAAAGTATATAGAGGAGAAAGACCCCAAAAGGGGAGATATCGTGAATTTTATCAATGTGATATAGATATTATTGGGGATGGAAAATTAAGCATAAAGAACGAAGCAGAAATGCCTAGTATAATATATAATATATTTAATGAATTAGGATTTAATAATTTTACTATACATATAAATAATAGAAAAATATTGAATGGACTATTTGAAGAATTGGGTTTAACAGATACATCTGTTGATGTTATGAGAATAATAGATAAGCTAGATAAAATAGGATTTGAAAAGGTATGTACAGAACTAGAAAAAATAAATATATCAAAACCAATAATAGAAAAAATAGTAGAATTCTTAGAAATACAAGGAGAAACAAATGAAAAAATAGAAAAAATAGAAAAACTAAATATAAATAATGAAAAATTCAAAACAGGATTAGAAGAATTAAAAGAAGTTATAAAATATATTAGATTATTTAAAGTTCCAGAAGAGAATTTTATGATAGATTTAACAATAGCAAGAGGATTAGATTATTATACAGGAACAGTATATGAAACTACATTAAATGATTATAAACAAATTGGTAGTGTGTGTTCTGGAGGAAGGTATGATAATTTAGCAGAATATTATACAGATAAAAAATTCCCAGGAGTAGGAATTTCAATAGGGTTAACGAGATTATTTGATAAGTTAATTGAATTAGATCTTATAAAAAATAAGAAAACATCTATATCAGATATTTTAGTAGTGCCAGCATCAGAAGAGGATATGGAATATTCAATAAATATAACATCAAAATTAAGAGAAAATAATATAAAAACAGAAGTTTATTTAGAAGACAAGAAATTAAAAGCTAAAATTAAATATGCAGATAGACAATCAATACCGTATATAGTTGTAATTGGAGAAGATGAGAGAAAAGAAAATCTTTTAACATTAAAAACAATGGAAACAGGAGAGCAAGAAAAATTAAAGATAGAAGATATAATAAATAAAGTGAAAGGATGAGAGCAAAATGAGATTATCACAGGCAGGAATAGGCGTAACACGTCTTCAAAATTTAGATGAAATGTATCCAGCACAAGATATATTGTTACAATCAGGACAATTAGTACAATATGCAGCAGGAGTGTATGCATATAATAATATTCCATTAGGAGTAAAAAAACTTGTAGAAGAAATAATAAGAGAAGAATTAGATAAATGCGGATGTATAGAAGTACAATTACCTACATTACAACCAGAATCTATATGGAGGTTATCAGGAAGATGGGATAAATATATAGAAGATGGAGTAATGCTTTCAGTAGATACAGGAAAAGGCATGTTTTGTTTGGCTCCAACTGCAGAAGAGGCAATTGTGGAATTTGCAAAAACAAAATTAAAATCATACAAAAATTTACCAACAACTTTTTATCAAATTGGGGAAAAATATAGAAATGAGATACGTGCAAGAGGATATTTATTAAGAGGAAAATCATTCCCAATGATGGATGCATATAGTTTTAATGAATCATTAGAAGATCTAGCAAAATCTTATGAAATAATAAGAAAAGCATATCTAAAAATTTTTGAAAGATTAGGATTAGATGTAATTCCAGTTGCAGCAGATAATGGAGCAATGGGAGGAAAAAGATCAGAGGAATTTATGTTATTATCACCAATAGGTGAAGATACTATACTATATGATGAAAAAACCAAAAAAGCATTTAATTCAGAAATATTCGAAAAAGAAAATTATAAAGAATATTTAAAAGAAGAATATGGGATAGAAGATACAAGTAAGCTAGAAGAAAGAAGAGCAATAGAATTAGGACATATATTCCAATTAGGATTAAAATATTCAGAAAGTATGAATGCAACATTTAAGAATAGGCAAGGAGAAGATAAACCATACTATATGGGATGTTATGGAATTGGTGTAAGTAGAACAGTTGCTACTATATATGAATTAAGTATATTACATGGAAAAGATGGAAAACCAAATGGAATAGCACTTCCAAAACAAGTGGCACCATATAAAGTTCATATAATTCCAAAAATGGATAATGAACAAAAAGTTAAAGAAGCGGAAGAATTGTATTGTAAATTACAAGAAAAAGGTATAAAAGCTATATTAGATGATAGAGAAGAAGGAAGCATAGGTGCTAAAATAAAGGATTGCAAAATGCTTGGAACACCTTATATAGTAGTTCTTGGAGATAAAACAAATCCAGGAGAAATAGAAGTAGAAGATTCTAAAACAGGAGAGAAAACAATACAAAAAATAGATGAATTCGAAATATAATTGCATAAAAAGATTGGAGAGGAAAATATGAATTACAATATAGAAGAAACAATGAAAATAATGTTAAAAGGTGCAGCTGATTATACAGATAAAAAGGAAATAGAGGCAAAATTAAAAAAAGTACAAGAAGAAAATCGACCTCTTAGAATAAAGCTAGGGCTAGATCCATCAGCACCGGATTTGCATTTGGGACATGCGGTTGGATTAAGAAAAATGAAGCAATTACAAGATTTAGGTCATGAAGTAATAGTAATAATTGGTGATTTCACAGGAATGATAGGGGATCCAACAGGTAAATCAAAAACAAGAAAACAATTAACAAAAGAGCAAGTAGAAGAAAATGCGAAAACATATCAAGAACAATTATATAAAATTTTAAATCCAGATCAAACAACAGTAAAATTCAATAGCCAGTGGCTAGGTAAAATGAATTTTAGAGATGTAATAGAGCTTACTTCTAAATGTACTGTTGCAAGGATGTTGGAAAGAGATGATTTTAAAAAGAGATATGAAGGAAATATGCCAATATCTGTACATGAATTCTTTTATCCATTAATGCAAGCATATGATTCAGTTGCAATAAAAGCAGATTTAGAATTAGGTGGAACAGATCAAACATTTAATGTGTTAATGGGAAGAAATATACAAAAAGACTATGGTCAAGATCCACAAATAACATTATTTATGCCACTTCTTGAAGGGCTAGATGGTGTGGAAAAAATGAGTAAAAGTCTAGGAAATTATGTAGGTATTAGTGAAGATCCAAATACAATGTATGAAAAAGTTATGAAAGTTCCAGATGAACTAATTATAAAATATTATAATTTATGTACAGATGTTCATCCAGATGAAATAGAAAAAATAGAACAAAGATTGAAAAATGGGGAAAATCCAAGAGACATAAAAATGGAACTTGCAAAAGAAATAACAACATTATATCATAATAAAGAATTAGCATTAAAAGCAGAAGAACATTTTAAAACAGCATTCCAAAAGCAAGAAGCACCAGAAGATATTCCAGAATTACAATATAAAAATGAAGATAATATGCAAGTAGGTAACGCATTATTAGATACAATACTAACATCAGGAAAATACAAATCAAAAGGAGAATTACGAAGATTATTTGAACAAGGAGCAGTAAAACTAAACGGAGAAAAAATAACAGATTATAAAACAATAACACAAATAAAAAATAATGACATTATTCAAATAGGAAAAGGAAACTTTTTCAGAATAGTATCCATTTAAAGACAGTCCCCAATTGGACAAAATGTCCAATTGGGGACTGTCCCGGAATGGACATTTTGTCCACTCCGGGACAGTCTTTGAATGGAATTTTTTTACAAATTTTTATAAAATTTCATAAAAAATTACAAATAGAAATTAAAAAATTCGACATAATATTAATATGAAAAACAAAAGGAGGACAATTGAAAAATGAAAAAAATTATGTCGATTTTTGCAATAATTAGTATTGTTTTTGGAATTTTTAGTTTTACAAATGTAAATGCAGCAACACTTGATACATTAGATATAAGGCTTGATAAACAGACAGTACATCCAAATGAAAATGTAAAGGTTAATGTGCAATTCGGAAAGGCTTTAGGTGCTTATACATTTGAATTTGCTTATGATAATAAAGTTTTAGAATATGTAAGTTCTGAAGGAGGTACTCCTAATAATACAGGTGATAAAGTTATAGTAACATTTTTCGATACATCAGGAGGATCCAGTTCAAGAGATAATATGAGTATTACATTTAGAGCTAAATCAGATATATATACTTCAAACCCAACAGATATATCTATAACAGCATCTGGAATGGGAAACTCAGATGCATCAGAACACTATGATGATATAACAATACCTATTGTAAAAAATGTTATAGTTGAACCTATATATGTTGATTATGGAATTTCTCTTGATTATACAGGTGATGTATTAAAAGGACAAGAAAAAGAAATGGATATAAAAATATCTTCATCAATGGGAAAAAATTATGAACATGTTAGATTATTAGCAGAAGTTTCCACTACAAGTGGAGGAATTGTAAAAATGATAGCAATAGATGAATCTCATTTAGAACATGATATTATACAAAGCGGATGGGGAGATGCATCAGGGTATCAACTTGGAGGAAAAGATGTAACACAAACAATTAAAACAACAACAACATTCTCAGAAGAAGGAAAATATGATATTACATTTAAACTAATAAATAGAGATGATTCAGATGCAGTAATAGCTACTAAGATGTTCTCAGTAGATGTAAAAAATAACCCAATACCGCCAACACAACCAGGAAATCAAGAAGGCACATCAAATCCGGAAACAACTCCAGGTACTACACCAGAATCAAACCAAAATACATCTAATGGATTAAATCAAGAAACAACAACTATTACAGAAGGATCAAATACACAAGAATCAAATGAACAAACAACTCAAACTGAAACATTAGAAAATGGTGAGAATTTACTAACAGAAGAAACACCAAAAGTCTTACCAAAAACAGGTACAAATATGTATATAATAGTTGGCTTAACATTAGTAGGATTAATAGTAGGTTATCAAATTTACAAAAAACATGAAAGAGGATAATAATTCCTCTTTCTTCATATAATAGGAATGTTCATAGTAGGATCTTTTAAGGAAGGAAAACATAAAAAATGTCTAGAACAAAGAATAGAAAAAAGAAAAAAAGACAAAATCTTATTAGATTTATAATTATATTTATTACATTATTTATATTATTATGGTTTGGAAAAGATATTTATTATGAAAGCAATATAAAAACAAAAGAAGAAAGTGGCAAGCAAGAATCCGTACCACAAATTTTACCACAAGCTGAAGTAACACTAAGACCTAAAGAAGATATTCAAGAAGAATATAAAGGATATAAAGTAATTGCAAGGTTAGAGATACCAAAAATTGAAGTAAATACACCAGTACTTGCAAATTATTCAAAACAAGCTTTATATGAATGCGTAACAAAATTTTGGGGAGGAGAGCCAAACCAAATAGGAAATTTTTGTATAGCTGGACATAATAGTAAAAGAAAAAATATGTTTACAGATCTAAAAAAGCTAGAAATAGGAGATACACTCATTCTATCTGATGAAAAAATAGGTATAGTTGATTATGAAATATACGATATTTATAAAGTAAAGCCTGAAAATGTAGAATGTTTATCACAAAATACAAATGGAAATATAGATGTAACTTTAATTACATGTACAAATGACTCAGGATATAGAATTATAGTAAAGGCAAAGGCAAAGGAGGGATAAAGTGAAAAATAAAATAATTAAAATACTACTTATATTCATATTCCTACAAGCTTGTTATAGTTTTACAAAAGCATATGGTGCAACAATACTAGAAGGAATAGAAAATTTCCCAGAAAGTTATAAACCATACTTATATGAATTACAGAAAAAATATCCAAAATGGAAATTTAGTGCATTATATACAGAATTAGATTGGAAATATGTAATAGATAATGAAAATATCTTTGGTAAAAATTTAGTACCAAAATCATATTCAGACGAATGGAAAAATACTACACCAGGAGAGTACAATATAGAAGTAGATGCAGGCTGGGTAGATGCATCAAGAAAAGCTGTAGAATATGCTATGGATCCAAGAAATTTTTTGAATAATGTTAGATTATTACAATTCGAAACTTTATCCTATGAAGAAAAGGCAAATAGCAAAGATACTGTAGAAAGGATTTTATATGGTACAGAATTTTATCAAAAAACTGTAGAATATTTAGATAGCCTAGGAAATAACATAACAATGTCAGAAAAATATTCGGACTTAATATTAAAAGGAGGGAAAACATCACAGGTTAGTCCATATCATTTAGCATCTAGAATAAAGCAAGAAGTAGGGCCTTTTTTATCACATAGTTCAATTAGTGGAAAAGTAGCAGGTTTTGAAGGTTTTTACAATTTTTATAATATAGGAGCAACAAGCTCGAGTGAGCCAATGGGAGCAATAAAAAATGGTCTACAATATGCTAAAGATGGAAAAGGAGCGTCTACAGCAACAAAGAATAAGTATTTAATTCCATGGAATACAAAAGAAAAAGCTATAACAGGTGGAGGAATATTTATAGGATCAGGTTATATAAATTTAGGACAAAATACTGTATACCTTCAAAAATTTCATGTATATGACAATCAAAATGGTGAGAAATTTTGGCATCAATATATGACAAATGTTTTAGCACCATATAGTGAATCCAAACTAACATATCAAGGATATGAAAATAGTGGAATATTAAGTGATGATATAAGTTTTATTATACCAGTATACAATAATATGCCAGATACTCCAGTATCAAGACCATCTATATTAGATAGTGATTTTGAAGCTGATAATACAAAAGTATATGCAAATGTTGAAACTACATTAAACATTAGAACAGGTCCTTCTACTTCGTATGAAATACTAACTTCTGTGGATAAAAATCAAGTAATGACTAGAATTGCAAAAGGAAAACAAGCAGGAGAGCTATGGGACAAGGTACAATTAGATAATGGAATGATAGGATATGCATTCCAAAATTATTTAGAAATTGTTAAAGAACCTGTTAATATACCAGTACAATCTGTAGAATTTGTATTAAATGAGGAAATTAGCATGCAAATTGGAGAAAAATATACACTTCTTACTAATATTTTACCTACAAATGCTACAAACAAGGAAGTTAGTTTTTCATCAAGTGATAACAATATTGTAGAGGCTAATAACAATGGAGAAATAACTGCTAAATCAAAAGGAAAAGCAGAAATAACTGTAACAACAAAAGATGGAAATAAAACAGATACAATAAGTGTAAATGTAATAGAAACAATTTCAGAAGATGATATTATATTAGATAAAAGTTTAACTATAACAGGAAATGAGATTTCAGGTTTATCATATACAAATACAGTAGCAGATTTAATGGGAAAAATAACAAGTAAATATAATATAAAAATTACAGATAAAAATGGGAATGAATTAACTGAAAATCAATTAGTAGGAACAGGATCGAAAATAATATTTATGGATGAAAATAATGATATAATAAGAGAATTAACCGTAATTTTCTATGGTGATGTAAATGGTGATGGAAAAATAAATAGTGTAGATTTATTAGTATTACAAAGACACATTTTAGAAATAGAAAAATTGGGAGATATTTATCAAAAAGCAGGGAATATAAATAAAAACGGAAAAGCACCTTCATCAGTAGATTTATTATTAATACAAAGACATATTTTACAACTTGCTATCATACAGCAGTAAAAGGAGTGTGGGAATATGAAAAAAATTATAAGTATATTGTTTTTACTGATCATTTTGGGATTAAGTAATAAAAGTTTAGCTGTGGGAAAAGTATTGTTAATCACAGATAATAAAGAAATACTACAAGGAGAAACTTTTGAAGTAAGCATAAAAATTGAAGATATTAGCATATCAGCAATGCAATTAGAGGTTATATATGATACTGAAAAATTAGAATTTGTAAGTTCATCTGAAGGTAGTAATAATATAAATAATCGTATAATATTTTCATGGTTTGATGAAAATGGTGGAAACACACCAAAACAATCAGGAGAGGTAGTTGCAAGTTTTTCATTAAAAGCTAAACAAGAGGGAACTTCTACAATAGCAGTAGGTGGGGAATTTTATGATAAAAATGGAAAAATAATTGAAACACAAAATGATCAAATGGAAATAACCATTAGAAGCAAGCAAAAAAAGACTACAGATGAGAATAATAGTAAATTGCAATCATTAAGATTAAATCATGAAGGTATGTCTCCATATTTTGAAAATGATGTAACAGATTATTATTTTATAGCAAATAATAATATAGATTCTTTGGAAGTAACAGCAATTCCAGAAGAAGATGGAGCAGAGGTGAAAATTACAGGAAATACAGGATTGAAAATGGGCATAAATACAATTAATATAGAAGTAAAATCTCCAAATAAAAAAAATATAACAAATTATACAATAACAGTTACAAAAACAACAAATGAAAAAGCGGCAAATACTAATTTAGAGACATTAGCAGTAGAAAATAGTTTATTATATCCTAGTTTTGATAATAATATAACAAACTATAATATCGAGGTAGATAATGATACAGAATCTTTAAATATATTAGCAATTCCAGAAAACATGAAAGCAAGTGCAACAATACAAGGAAAAGATAATTTGAAGATAGGGGATAATACTATAACAATAACAGTAAAAGCGGAAGATAATATTAGTGTAAAAAAATATATTATTACTGCTCATAGAAGATCTCAGGAAGAACAAATAAAAGAAGAAGAAGAAAATAAAAATCAGGCTGAGAGGTTATCAGCATTATTAACTAATACTGTAGTAGATGAAAATTTAGAAAATATTGAATTAGAACAAAATGAAGAAGAAGAAAAAAATGGAATAATAAATGTGATAATTGTTATAATAGCAGGATTAGTTTGTGTAGTAATTGCTGTTGTTATATCACGAAAAAGAGGAAAAGTATTAAAGAAATAGATGAAGAACAAGACATGATGAATATTTTCTATCATGTCTTATTTGTTTGACTTCACAAAATTTTAATAGAGATTATCTATGGAATTTTTACATATCACAATTGTCGTGATTCATATCTTTTTTTATTTGATTAAAATTAGTGCAATTAGTCATGGCATTGGTACAATTATTCATGTAAAATCTTTTTTCTGCTAGTTTATCTTGAACACCACGTAAAGCTTCACCAAATCTTTGGAAGTGAACTATTTCTCTTTGTCTTAAAAATCTTAAAGGATCAATTACATCTGGATCATCTTTACATAAATCAATTAATTTTTCATAAGTTGCACGTGCTTTTTGTTCTGCTGCTAAATCTTCTTGTAGGTTTGCTATAGGATCTCCTTTTGTCGCAATATATGCTGCTGTAAAAGGAACTCCGGCAGCAGATTGTGGATATACATCAACACCATGTGGTGTGTGTTGGGTATATATCTATTCATAAGATCTAAAAGAATTAAAGCTTTTTTGGGAAAAAATACAAGTTATTTTGAATATTAATTAATAGCAGGAGCATTGATACTCCTATGTAAAGGAGAAATTTATATG
>CALXJL010000018.1 GCA_944388615.1 uncultured Clostridia bacterium | reverse complement strand
CAAATTTACATTTCAAAATTATCCTAATGTTAGGATAAAATAAAAATATTAGGAAGCGGTTAATCAATCGCTAAAAATTAGACATTAAGAAATTAGGAAATCATACTGTTAATCATAAAAGTATGCCAGAAATATCTGATGAAGAAATACAAAAAGAAGTTATGGAATTACATACAGCGGTATATGAAAAATTTGGATATGAAATGACTTATATTAGGCCACCAAAAGGAGAATTCAGTGAAAGGACATTAGCAAAAACAAATTCATTAGGGTATAAAACAGTTATGTGGTCTTTTGCATATGATGATTGGGATGAAAAAAAACAAGGAAGAGAAGAATATGGAAAGAAAAAAATAATAGAAAATGTACATCCAGGAGCTATAATATTACTTCATGCTACTTCTAAGGATAATGCAAATATATTGAGTGATTGTATAAAAACTATAAAAGAAATGGGATATGAATTTAAAAATATAGATGAATTTGAAAGATAATAGTGGAAAATTATAAAAATACATGATATAATATATAAATTAAAAATATTATATCATGTGAAATATAATAAGCTACTAGAATAGGAGGTTTGTTTTGAGGAAAGACAGGAAAGTAAAAAAACAAAGCAGATTGGAAAAAATTCTAGATCTACCAGAAGAAGTATCAACAAATGAACCTAAAATAACAATTGTATCATTTAAAAAACTAATAATAGAAAATTATAAAGGAATATTAGAATATGATGAAAATTTAATAAAAGTAAGTACATATATTGGAATAGTAAATATAGTAGGAAGAGCATTAATACTAAATGAGATGACAGTTGATGATGTGATGGTAACTGGAAATATAGATTCAATAGATTTTGAGCCTATTATAGATGAACAATAAATATAATAAAATATTTTTAATAAATTCAGAAAAGAAAGGAGAAATTCGTATAATAAAATAAATTATGCGAGAAGAATAAGATGAAAAAATATGGTGTTATTTTAGCAGGAGGAGACGGAACAAGATTATGGCCATTAAGTAGAAAATCAAAACCAAAGCAATTCCTTAATCTATATGGTGAGGAATCTATGATTGTGGAAACAATAAAACGAGTCAAAGATATTGTGAGAGAGGAAAACATATTTGTAGTAACAAGCAAAAATCAAGAAGAATTAATGAAAAAACATGTTGGAGGAATATTGAAAAATGAAAATATTATAGTTGAACCAGAAGCTAAAAGTACTGCAGCAAGTATAGGCTATGCTGCGACTAGAATACTTGAAATGTATGGAGATGGAATGATGTGTGTTTTCTCATCTGATCATTATATTGATGGAGAAGATTTGTTTACAAAATCTGTTAATGATGCAATATCTGTTGGAGAAAAAGAAGATAAAATAGTTTGTATTGGTATTGAACCAACTTATCCATCAATTAATTTCGGATATATACAGATAGATAATAAAGAAGAGAAAAAAGCATATGATGTAAAAAAATTTATTGAAAAACCAAATAAAATGAAGGCAAATCAATTTATGCTTTCAGGAGATTATTTATGGAACACAGGAATCATGGTAAGCAAGATATCTGTTATTTTAAATTCATTTAAAAGATTACTTCCTAAATATTATGCTGAATTAGAGAAAATTAAAAAATCAATTAATACAAAAGATATGTCTGTAGAATTAAAAAAGGCATATAGTAAATTTGAAAAAATCTCTATATCAAGGGCAATATTAGAAAAAGAAAAAAATGTTAGAGTGGTAAAAGGCAGGTTCAAATGGATGGATATAGGAAGTTTAGATACATTAAGTTCTTTATATGAAAAAGATAAAAATGGTAATACAAAAAGAGGAAATGTATTAAATATGAATAGTAAGAATTGTATTAGTTTATCAAATGATAGAACTATAGTTACATTAGGAGTAGAAGATTTGATAATAGTTGAAACAGAAGATACAGTCCTTGTATGTAATAAAAAGAATGCACAAGATGTAAAAAAATTAATACCTAAGATAGAAAAGAGAATAGTATAGATAAAATGTGAATTACTTTAAATAGTAATTCACATTTTCGTATTTATAAGTTCTATAATAATAAAAATATCATAGATTTATATAGATATGTAAGATAGTTATAGGAGGAAAAATGTATATAAAAAGATTATTAGGTTATATATCTGGATATATTTGTATTTCAGTAGAAGGTTATTATATTGAAAGATTTATAAATATATGTATGAATAAAAAAATATTTTTATGGAATATGAACAGGGAAAGAGACACTATATTAAAATGTAGAATATATATACATGATTTTAGTAAAATAAGAAATATAGCAAAACAGACACAGTGTAGAATTAAAATAGAAGGTAAAAAAGGATTGCCTTTTGTCCTAAATAAATACAAAAAAAGAAAATTTTTTGCAATATCATTTTTGATTGTTATAGCACTAATTGTGTTTTCAACAAATTTTGTTTGGGAAATAGAAGTGACTGGAAGTGAAAATATAGATAAAAATGAGATATTACAAATTGCAAATGGTGAAGGGTTAAATATAGGAGTATTAAAAAATAATGTGGACGAAAAAAAGATAATAGATAAAATAAGATTAGAAAGACAGGATATTTCTTGGGCTGCAATTGAAATAAATGGTACAAAAGCAAATATAAAAATAGTAGAAGCAGAAGAAAAACCAGAGATTATTAATGAGGAAGATTACTGTAATATAGTAGCGACTAAAGAGGGAATTATAGAAAAAGTGAACGCTGTAAATGGTACACCCCTAGTAAAAGAGGGTGATCTTGTAACAAAAGGAACAATACTTGTTGCTGGGTGGTTAGAAGGAAAGTATACAGGGATGAGATACGTACATGCAAATGCTGAAATACAAGCCAAAACTTGGTATACAAGTAGTGAAAAAGTTTACTTAAATATGGAAGAAGAGGAAAGAACAGGAAACTGTGAAACAGAATATTCCGTAAAGATAAATAATTTTAAAATAAATTTCAAAAAAGGGGTTCCAAAATTTGAATTTTATGATACAATAACAGAAAGTAATAAAATAAAAATATTTTCTGATATATATTTGCCAATTGAAATAGAAAAAAGGTCAAATTATGAAATAAGAAAAATACAAAATAATTATACTATTGAAGAAGCAAAAAATATAGCAATACAAAAAGCAAGAGATAAAGTATATGAGCAAATAGAAAATAAAGAAAATATTATAAATGAAATAATAAAAACAACAGAAGATGCCGATTTTGTAGAGGTGGAAGTGACAGAAGAAGTATTAGAAGATATCGGTACCAAAGAAAAATTAGTATTTTGAAAGGATTTGATCATATGCAAGAAAATAGTTTAAGGATTGCTCAAAACGATAACTTTTTGAACTTATTAGGCAAAACATTAACAAGGTTATTAATTCCAACTAAACTAGGAATTAATGGAATGGTTATATCTATAAAAAGAAACAGTTTAATAAAAGCATTTAATAATTATATTGAAAGCGATACAGAAGAAGATGTAGATAAAAAAGAATATATAGAAAAAAAATATGAAAATGTATATACAGCATATTTAGAATCTATAGATAAAAATGTAATGGATACAATATATAAAAAAGTAAAGAATGATAATGCAAATGAATTTGAAAAAAGAGCACTAGCTAACTATTATAATGTTATAAATTTAAAACAAAAAGAATATGCAGAATATAAATATCAAAAACAAAAATATTTATTAGAATTGGATTATGAAAATATAAAATATGCAGGAAAAGAGAAAATATTAGAAAATTATAAAAAATTCTATGTATCTAAAATGGAAGCATTGTATAAATCTTTATTAAAACAATATTCAATTAAACTATCTGATAATTTAAACTATGTTGATAAAGATATGGTATATGAAAAAATATTTTCTACATTAGAACAATATATAGGAGAAATATTACCATTAAAAATGGAAATTGGTGGAAATGATAATTATTCAGATATTATAGAAGAATACAACAAGTTTGATACATTTACAATTGGAAAATTAGATCAAGTAGAAAATCTAACTAAAAAAAGTATTTTATTAGGAATAAGTAGAAGATTATTTACACATAGCTTGCCTCTAGTAGTTGCAGAACAATGCTATATAAAGTTATTAAAAGATACGCGTAGCTTAATAGTAGATACAAAAATAGAGGCTAAAAGAGAAAAAGCATATAATTTATTATTAGGAATAATAGAAGATTATAATATAAAATTATTATCTACAAAAATATATTGGGACAAGCCAGAACAAAGAGAAGGATATAAAGCTTTTTGGAAAAAATTTAAACAAATAGAAAAAATTAAAAAATCTGATTACATACAATATATGCTTAATAAAGAGGTTTTATTTGTAAAAGAAGATTTGAAAAAAGTACAAAAAAATGAAAACAAATATTGTAAAATAATTAAATATTACAAAACAAAATTAGTATCATTAGGAGCTATGAGACAATTAAAAAATTCATGTATATCAGAAGGAAAATATACAAAGAACAAAGATGCAGTAGGCATAAGTAAATAAGTACAAATGGAAAATGAAGAGGTGAACGATATGAAAAATTGCATTATAGAATATTTAAATATTGCTGAAAATAAAGAATATAATAATATTATAAATAATGTGGTTGATGAGTGTTTTAAAGAAGAAAAATTAGACACTACAAATTTATATATTAGTATCACTTTAACAGATCCAAAAGAAATAAGAAATTTAAATAATGAATATAGGCATATAGATAAGGAAACTGATGTATTATCATTTCCAATGTTTGAAAAGAGTGAAATAGAAAATATTTTGCAAGGTAAATGTATAGAAGTACAGGATGTTTTAGGAGATATAATAATATCTATACCTAAAGTAGAAGAACAAGCAAAAGAATATGGACATAGTTTTGAAAGAGAATTAGCATATATGGTAGTTCACGGATTTTATCATTTAATGGGATATGACCATATAACAGAAGAAGATAAAATTCTTATGAGACCAAAAGAAGAAAAAATATTAAATGCATTAAATATTTTAAGATAATAAAAATTACTATATAAGAATTAGGAGAAGAAAATGAAAAAAGAAAAAGATCAACTGCATAATAGTAATTTTATAGATGCTTGCCATAATGCTATAAATGGAATTATTTATGCAACAACGACACAAAGTAATATAAAAAAACAGCTGATAATAGCTGTTTTAGTCATGATTTTGAGTTTGTTCTACAATCTGGAAAAGGCAGAATTTATTTGTTTAGTTTTTGCTGTTATTGCAGTAATTTTTGCTGAAATGGTAAATACCGCGGTTGAAACATTGGTGGATATGTATACACAAGAATATCATCCAAAAGCGAAAATAGCTAAAGATGTTGCTGCTGGTGGAGTTGTAATAGTTGCTTTTGGTGCAGTAATAGTTGCATATTTCTTATTTTTTAAAGATATAGCTTATATAGGAACTAATGTATTACAACAAATTCAAAACTCGCCAATGCATATAGTATTTGTTATAATGGTAGTAACAATAATAGCGGTAATAGCAGTAAAAGCAGTAGCAGATGTTAGACAAAAAAAGAAATCATTAAAAAAAGCGTTTTCTCCAAGTGGGCAAGCAGCATTAGCATTTGCAGCCTTAACAGCAATATGGCTATATACATCAGATGTAGTAACATTTACTCTATCTTTAATTTTGGCTGTGTTAATAGTAATGAATCGAAGAAATGATACGAGAACAACTGGTGAAGTTATTTTTGGTTCATGTATGGGAATTTTAATAGCGTTTTTAATATATGGAATAGCTTTTATGTCGCATTAGTTCATTAAACTAATGCGATATTAGGTATAAATATAAATAGGAAAGGTTTGTGAAAGTATGAATATTTGGCATGATATAGATCCACAAAGAATTAAAAAGGATGATTTTGTAGCAGTTATAGAAATATCAAAAGGATGTAAAAACAAGTATGAATTAGATAAGGAAACAGGTATGTTAAAATTGGACAGGGTATTATATACAGCTACACATTATCCTGCTAATTATGGTTTTATTCCTAGAACATATGGAGATGATAATGACCCTCTAGATGTATTAGTTCTATGCCAAGAGAATATTATTTCTATGACTCTAGTTGAATGTTATCCTATAGGTGTTATTACAATGATTGATGGAGATGAACATGACGAAAAAATAATTGCAGTTGCCAAAAAAGATCCGTATTTAAACGAATATAATGATATAACTGAAGTACCTAGTCAGATATCAGCAGAAATAATGCACTTCTTTGAAGTGTATAAACAATTGGAAGGTAAACAAACTACAATAGATAAAATATTGGGGAGAAAAGAAGCAGAAGAAATAATTGAAAGATGTAAAAACAAATATATTGAGAAGTTTTGCTAGAGCCCAAGTAGTGAAATACTTATAGGAGGATGTGTAATGATAATTGAAAAATTAATTTTCAATATTTTGTCATTTGTATTGTTGGGGTATGTATTTTGGAAATTAATATCAAAAAATGATACAAATTACGTATATGTTTTAATTATACAAGCTATTGGAATAGTTTTAAATTTCATAGAGATATTAGCAAGTATTGAATATTCAATTTTTTTAAAGATAATTATGTATATAATATCTATAATTATTCCATTAATATTAATGATATTGGAGAATAAATATTTAAATATTACAGAAATGATAATGGTAGTAAAATGCAAGTTGAATAAATCTACAGATAATAAAGATGTTATATTACAGGTATTAGATAAATATCCTAATAGCTATACTGCTCATAAAAAGTTAGCTCAAATATATGAAAATGAAGGAGATAAAGAATCTGCTATGGATGAATATATTAGAGCTGTTGATGCCAAGAGTAATGATTATGATTCATATTATAAAATAGCAGTATTATTAAATGAAATGGATAGAAAACAGGAAGCAATTACAATGTTAAACAAACTTTTGAAAAGTAATGGTAGTTATTATAAAGCAAGTAGATTATTAGGTGAAATACTATATGAACAGGAGGCTTATAAGGAAGCCATAAATGTTTATAGGTCAGCATTAAACTATAATCCAAATGATTATGATTTGCTATATAATATGGGAATTATATACACAATGATGAATGATTTTCAAAATGCAAAAATATGTTACGAAAAAGCAGCTACAATAAATCATTTATTATATAATGCTTATTATAATTTGGGACAAATTAATTTGATTTTTAATGATCTACAAGAAGCTAAACAATATTTTTTAAAATCGACACAAGGAAGTGAAAATGAGAAAGATGCATATTATCATTTAGCTTTAATTGAAATGATTATGGGAAATAAAGAAAAAGCAATACAATTTTTAAATGAGGCTGTAAAAATGGATGAAAAAATTTATAATGACATTTTTCATGAGCCTATATTTATAACAATAAGAAATCAAGTTATAAAACCAAGTATAAGACAATATAAAAATGTAATGGAAAACAGCAATGAAGATAATGAGCATAAAAATGAAGGATCTATTGAATTATCAGATAAAGAGATAAAGGCAAATAAACATTTAGATCATACATATTCAATAATTGGAAATTTAAATAATATAGATACAAAAATTATAATGAATAAGGAAAATAAGGAAAAAGAAGTTGAACTAGATATGAATAATATTCAAAAAGAGAGAGAATAACTAAAGAATATTTATACATATAAAAATAATAAATTGAATATAATAAATACAAAAGAGTGGGCCAGAGTGAATCTGCCTAAAATGAAAGGGATTGAGAATAATGGAAAAAAAGATATCTGTAATAGGTGGAGACTTAAGAATTGTAAAATTAGTAGAAATGTTAACAAAAGATGGGTTTGATATAACAACATATGCTTTAGAAAAAGCGGAATTTCTAAAAAAGATAGATGTAAAAGAAGTATCTTCATTAGAAGAAGCTGTAAATGCAAGTGATATTATTATTGGACCGATTCCTTTATCTAGCAATAATGTTGAAATAAATACACCATTTAGTGATGTGAAAATAACATTGGAGGAATTAGCAAATAATATTGAAGGGAAAAAATTTATTGCAGGTAGTATTAAACAAGATTTATATAAATATTTAGATAATAAAACAGTTGAAATTATTGATCTATTAAATAGAGAAGAGCTAACAGTTTTAAATACAATATCAACAGCAGAAGGAGCAATACAAATAGCAATGGAGGAAAGTACAAGAACAATACATGGAAGTAATGTTTTAGTATTGGGATTTGGTAGAGTAGGTAAAATTTTAGCCAATATGTTAAATGGTATTGGAGCAAATGTATATTGTGAAGCAAGAAAAAATGTAGATTTAGCATGGATTAAAGCATATGGATATACTCCAGTGCATTTAAATGAATTAAATGATTATTTAGGAAAGATGGATATTATAATAAATACGATTCCTAAAGTTATATTAGATAAACAGAGATTAGAACTAGTAAAAAGTGAAGCTATATTAATAGATCTAGCATCAAATCCAGGTGGAATAGATAGAAATGAATCTAAGAAAAAAGGAATAAAAACTATATGGGCATTATCACTACCAGGAAAAGTAGCACCATTAACATCAGCAGAGTTTATTAAGGAAACATTATATAATATATTTAAAGAGATATAGATAGTATAGGAGGAAAAAATAATGATACAAGCACTTATTTTAGGAATAGTACAGGGACTAACAGAATTATTACCAATATCGAGTTCAGCTCATTTAGCAATCATACCATGGTTTTTTAATTGGAATAATATACCAGATTATTTTGATGTTGCATTACATTTTGGAACATTACTTGCGATAGTCTTATTTTTCTGGAAGGATTGGGTAAAATTAATAAAAGGAGCATATGATCAGGCTGTAAACAAAAAGAAAAATAGGGAAGCAAGAATGTTTTGGTACATAGTAATAGCAACAATTCCAGGAGGAATAATAGGATTTATATTAGATCATTTTGCAGAAGATGCTCTATCTAAACCTCTTATTATAGCTTTAGCATTAATTATAATGGGTATCATACTATATGTAGTGGATAAAAAAGCACCATCAAAAACAAAATATAAAGATATGAATTTTAAACAAACATTTATAATAGGTGTTTCTCAAGCATTTGCTTTTATACCTGGTGTCTCACGTTCAGGAGTAACAATGACTACAGCAAGAGCAATGGGAATTGAAAGAAAATCGGCGGCTAAATATTCTTTTATGTTATCAACACCAATAGTTTTTGCAGCAACAGTTTTAAAATTGAAGGATTTTGTTTTTAATGCAGAATTCTTTATAGGAGTAATATCTAGCTTTATAGTTGGAGCTTTTGTAATTAAATTTTTATTACAATATTTACAAAAAGGAAGCTTTAAAGGTTTTGCTATTTATAGAGTAATATTAGGATTAATAATTATTATAAGATTATTTACAATGTAAAAAAAATTATATATAATTAGATAGTATAAAGTAATATGGGAGGAGTAATAATGTTAAGGGATAATAAAGGGATTACAAGGATAGCAATAATTATAACAATTGCTCTTTTAATAGTTCTAATAATTGCATGTGCTACATTATTAATACAACAAAAATCTGCGGATGTAGAAACTATTAATCAAAATAGAACAATTTCAGCTAAAAGTGCTACCTAATTATTTTTAGGTAGCTTTAAAATATGTATTAAATTGGAGGAGAATAAAAATATGATTAATATAATAGCGTATACAATAATGTTTATAATAGGAATATTAGCTGGAAAATTAGTACTTTTTATAAATAAGAAAAAAACAGAAAAGAACGTAAGTATAAAACAAAAGCCAAATAAAGGGTTGATTTTTCAAATAATAACAGCAATAGTTTTTTTATTATATGCAATATCATTAAAAATAGATTTTGAAAATGTTACAATTTATAAAATAGCATCATTATTATTAGGATATATATATATAATTATTATATTATTAATAGGGCAAATAGAAAAGAGAACCAATAACATTGATAAATCAGTATTAGGAGCAGGAGTTTGTGTAAGCCTATTACATATGATATATCTATATATTGTTATGCCAGTTAGATATTATATACAGATATCAAGTTATCTAATATATCTAGTTTTATTTATAATATTCTGTATTATTGATATATTCATAATGAAGAAAAAAGCAGAAAGAAGTTATATAATACAAATACTAATGTTATATACTTTTATGAGTATGTTTTCAAATGAGCTTGTAATGTTAGTAGTTATAATAATATTAGCATTATCAGTAATGATTTATTATATTGCAAGAAAAATAAAAAGTGCAAGATTAAAAGTGGTAAAAAAAGAAGAAAAATTATATTTTCATATTGGGTATGTTATAGGAGCAATACATATAGCAGTATTAATATTTAATAATTTTTACCTATTATAGGAGGAAGGTTGAAAAAGAATTACAATTTTGGCGTCGTCAAACTTCATTTGAAATTTAATCAACGTACAATTAGTACGCCTCATAAATTTCAAACTTGTTTTCCTAGCCAAAATTTAATTCTTTTCCAACCGTATTTGTGCCTTGGAAAGGAATGATAGTAAAAATGAAAATTGGTATAGATATAGGTGGGAGCCATATATGTATAGGAGTAATTGATCAAAATAAAATTATTGATACTGTGTACACAAATATTAATATTGATGAAATAGAGGATATTGAGAAATTTATATATAATAATTGTGTATATGGAATAAATAAATTATTACTTAGAATTCATACTACAATAGATCAAATTGAAAAGATTGGAATTGCATTTCCTGGAAAAGTAAAAGATAATATAGTATATAATTTGCCCAATTTAGGTATAAAGCAATTTAATATTTCTAAAGAATTAAGAAAAATATTTAATACAAATATTATTATACAAAATGACGCTAATTGTGCTGCATATGCAGAAAAAATATTAGGAAGTATGAAAGAATATTCTGATTTTATTTTTCTATGTATAGGTACAGGAATTGGTGGAGCAGTAATAAATGATAATAGATTACTTACAGCTAAAAGAAGTACAGGTTTTGAGTTTGGACATATGATAATTCATCAAAATGGAAGAAGTTGTAATTGTGGAAATAAAGGGTGTTTTGAAAGATATGCTTCAATGAAAAAATTTAAAAAAGATGTAAAAGAGTACTTAAATGTTGATCCGAACTTAGAGGGAGAAAAGCTATTTGAGATAACATATAATGCATATAAGAATAATGAAATTACAAAACTAGTTGAAGATTATATTGAAGAATTAGCATTTGGAATATCAAATTTAATTAATATTTTTGAACCAGAAGCTATATGTATTGGAGGAGGATTTGTATATTATAAAGATATATTATTAGAAAGATTGATTGAAAAACTTAAACAGAAAGATTATATCATGGATAAAGATGAAGAAATACCAGAAATAAAATTAGCAAAATTAGGTAATGAGGCTGGAGTTATTGGATCAGTTCTGATATAATATATCTATAAGCATCAAATGAAAGGTAGGAAGTATTATGAAGAATGCAAAAATATTATATATAGTAATAACGATATTTTGTGTATTTGCAATCTCATATGGTGTATATGATCAGTTTTTTAATCCAAATAAAAAAGAGAATAAAACTGTAACAACAACTACTAGTGTAGCAAATGTTCAAAATACAGTACAAGAACAAGGACCGATAGATACAGCAGAAGACTTGAAAAAACAATTTAATAGCATGTTTGATAATAAAATAAACCTTAATGGTTTTAACTCATCACAAGTAGCTAAAATAAACCCAAATGAGGAGATTGTATATACTGTACAATCAATTAAACAGGAAAGAGAAGATAAATATGAAATTAATATTAACATTCCAGGATTAAATATACAATCAAATGTTATAAATGAGTTTAACAAAACAACACAAAGTATGTTCGTGGACAAAGCAGAAGAAATCATACAAAAAGTATCTAGTGGCTCAGATAGTGCAGAAAGTCAAGATGTAATAGAAGAAGATCCAACTGTATATGGACGGACAAGGAAACGTGCAAGTTAATAATGTAAATACTAATTCTACATCAACAATAAATGTTACTATTTATAATGTAGATTATACAGCTTGTGTAAATAAAAATATATTATCAGTTATAATAAGAGCAACACTAAAAGAAGGAAATAGTTCACAAAGAGTGATTATACAAACATATAATTATAATTTATCAAGTGGACAAGAAGTAGAATTTGTAGATTTATTACAATCTAAAAATATACAAGTAGATAGTGCTGAAGCACAAATACAAGCAGCTATAGAAGAGCAAAGCAAGTATGCTGAATCATTAGGAGATACAGGAAATTCAGTTTATAAAAGAGATACAAGTGATAGAATGTATACAGCATCTAGAACTGAAAATTTCTTCCTAGATGACGAAGAGAATTTATATGCAATATATGCTTATGGAAATGATAATGAAACAACAGAATTTGATATTGTTGAGATAAAATAGAAAGGCAGAAATAAAACATAATGTCAAAAAGTATTTTAATAACAGAAAAACCATCTGTGGCAATGGAATTTGCAAAAGTATTAAAAATAAATGTAGCAAGGAAAAATGGATATTTAGAATCAAAAGATTGGATAGTAACCTGGTGTGTTGGGCACCTGGTTACTATGTCGTATCCGGAGAAATATGATGAAAAATTGAAATTTTGGAGATTAGATACATTACCATTTATACCTAAGGAATTTAAATATGAAATAATAAAAAATGTAGAAAATCAATTTGAAATAATAAAATCTTTATTAACAAGGGAAGATGTAGAAACTATATATGTTTGTACTGACTCTGGAAGAGAAGGAGAATATATATATAGATTAGTAGAACAAGAGATTGGAGTTAAAAATAAAATAAGAAAAAGAGTATGGATAGATTCCCAGACAGAGGAAGAAATTATAAGAGGTATAAATGAAGCAAAATCATTAGAAGAATATGATAGTCTTTCTGATTCAGCTTATTTAAGAGCTAAAGAGGATTATTTAATAGGAATTAATTTTTCGAGATTATTATCAATAATATATGGAAAAAGAGTGGCAAAAGAAATTAATGAAGAAAGAGCTTCCATTTCAGTTGGAAGAGTTATGACATGTGTATTAGGAATGATAGTATCAAGAGAAAGAGAAATAAGAAATTTTGTAAAAACACCTTATTATAAAATTATAGGTGATTTTGGAAATGAGCAAGGATTAGTTAATGCAGAATGGAAAGTTAATGATAAATCTATATTATATGAGTCTAATAAATTATATAATGATACAGGTTTTAAGAAAAGAGAAGATGCAGAAAAGTTTTGTAAAGATCTAAAAGATAAACAGGGTATTGTATATGAAGTAAAGAAAACTAAACAAAAAGAAAATCCACCACTTTTATTTAATTTGGCTGAAATACAAAATGAGTGTACAAAGAGATTTAAGATAAAGCCAGATCAAACATTAGAGGTAATACAAAATTTGTATGAAAAAAAATTAGTGACTTATCCAAGAACAGATGCTAGAGTATTATCAACAGCAGTAGCAAAAGTTATTGGAAAAAACTTAAATGGATTAATAAAAAATTACAAAAATGAAGAAATACAGTCTTATTTGAATAAAATGGTATCAGAAAAATATTCTACAAATTTAGTAAAAACAAAATATGTAAATGATTCAAAAATTACAGACCATTATGCAATAATACCAACAGGCCAAGGATGGGAAAACTTTGATGGATTATCTCAATTACATAAAGATGTGTATAATTTAATAGTAAAAAGATTTATAGCAATTTTTTATCCACCAGCAGAATATAATAAGGTAAATGTAACAGTAAAAATAAATGAAGAAACATTTTATGCAAGTGGAAAAGTTTGTATAAATAAAGGATATTTAGAAATATTAAAAAAAGATGTAAAAAAAAGTGAAAATCAAGATGATACAGAACTAAATTTAGATATATTAGCAAATTTAAAAAAGGGGCAAGTTTTAGATATAAAAGATATCTCTATTAAAGAAGCGGAAACATCACCACCAACAAGATATAATTCGGGCTCAATAATTTTAGCAATGGAAAATGCGGGAAAATTAATTGAAGAGGAAGAGTTAAGAGAGCAAATAAAAGGAGCTGGAATAGGTACAAGTGCTACGAGAGCAGAAATAATAAAAAAACTTGAAAAAATAGCATATATAGCAATAAATTCAAAAACACAGATAATAACACCTACTAAAAAAGGTGAAATAATATATGATGTAATTTTAAAATCTATGCCAGATATGTTAAACCCTAAATTAACAGCGAGTTGGGAAAAAGGCTTAGAAATGGTTGCAAAAAACGAAATTAAACCAGATGAGTTTATGCAGAAATTGGAAAATTATATTAATGGTAAATTTAACAAATTAGTTATAAAATATTAAAAATTCAGTAAAATTTAAGCTTTTACTGAATTTTTTTCTTTACATTGGTAGATTCATATTAAAAAAAGGAAAAATATTTATAGCTAAAAATGTAAATATAGTAGCAATAATTCCTTGTAAAATCTTGCCAAATATATATGGTTTAATAGATATGTCTGTTTTTGAAGTAATACTTAATACCTGTAATAATATAGAAATTCCACCAAAACCAAGAAGAAAGGATGCACAATAATATAGTATAGAAATATCTTTTATATGGATAGAAGAAAGTGTTATTAATCCATTTGTTAATTCAACAATCCCTGTAAATATGGGTGTAATAATTTCTTGTGTTATATTAAAAATATTAAGTATAGGAGTAAAAATAAAATTAATAAACAAGAAAATATTACTTCTAGATATCATTGAAATAATTACTGAAAACAATACAATAAATCCTCCTATTGATACAACAGATTGAACACTATTATATATTGCTAATGCAATTATAGAGCCTAAATTATTAAAAGATAAAGAAGCTGGTAAATCAATTGAGTCAGTATTTGAAATTTCACGTTTATTATATTTATAAAATCTAAAAATAATACCAACACATAAACAAGCTAATATATGGCACACAAATAATAAAATACCTATTGTAGAATTTCCAAACATACTAATGCCAACAGTTCCTATAATGAATAATGGACCTGAATTATTTGTAAATGTAAGTAATCTTTCGGCTTCATGTTTGGTACATAAATTATTAGAATATAAGTTTGTAACGATTTTAGCACCAACAGGATAGCCACTAATAATTCCCATAATAAAAGCATATGATCCTATTCCAGGTACATTAAATATTGGTCTCATAAATTTTTCCAAAAATTTGCCTAAAGATGTTGCAAGAGGCGTATAAGCCAAAAGTTCAGTAGCAATAAAAAAAGGCAGTAAAGAAGGAACTATATTTGAAATCCATATTGACAGTCCTGTTTTAGCTGCATTAATATTAGTTGTGGCAAAAACAAATAAAAGTAATGTAAATAATATAAATAATATAGGTAATATTTGTTTTGAAACTTTTTTTACAGCGATGACCATTCTTTAACCACCTTTCTATAAATAATATTATTATAAATTTATTTAATTATTACAAATTTGTAATATCTATTTATTTTTTTTTCTTTATATGTTATAAAATAGAGTATAGAATAATAAACTTGAAATTGTTTACAATATATAGTATACTATTATAGGAAAAAAATGAAATTAAAGGAGATGAATATTATTTTAGTAAGAAAAATAAAGCATTATTCGAAGAACATTTTTAAAATAATGTCTCTACTAATTCTTGCAGCAGTAATAATATTAACAATAATATCAATAAAGCGTAAATCAGTTTATAAAGTATTTATATCTGGCGAATTTGTTGGATATGTACAAGATAAAGATGATTTTAATACAAAAATAAATAACGAAATATTGACACCTAAAGAGTCTAATATAGCTTTTATATCTGTAACTGCAATGCCTGAATATCAACATAAATTTGTAGATAAGGATGAAGAAACAAGTGAAGATTTAATATATGCGAAACTAGAAGAACAGGCAGTTCCAACTTATAGAGTTTATGCTATAAATTTCGAAGGTGAAACAAAAGCAAAAGTAGATACATTTGAAGAAGCAGAAACTTTAGTAAATGAAATTAAAGCAGAATACGGTAATGACACAGATTTAGGTATAAATGAAATTTATACAAACAATTTAGAAGAAGCTACATCTATAGAATTTGCACAGGCAAAATCAGAAGTACAAGTAACTTTAGAAGAAAAAGCACAAGAAGTAAAAAAAATAGAAAGTTCAACATATAAAGGAGTTTATTTTGCTGTAAAACCTGTATCAGGTAATATAACATCAAGATTTGGTTCTAGATCATCACCTGGGGGAATAGGAAGTACAAATCATAAAGGAATTGATATTGCAGCACCAAATGGGACAACCATTGTAGCAGCAGCAGATGGAACAGTAACATATTCAGGATGGATGAGTGGATATGGAAATCTTATTATATTAAAACATGCAAATGGAGTTGAAACATATTATGGACATTGTAGTAAATTATATGTTTCAGTAGGTACAAAGGTTTCAGCAGGTACTAAAATTGCTGCTGTGGGTTCAACAGGGAACTCAACAGGAAATCATTTACATTTTGAAATAAGAGGAAATGGATCACAAGTAAATCCACAAAAATATGTATATAAATAGAAAGTCTAGAAAAAGGTCTAGACTTTTTTTGGTAATAATTGTATAATAGAAGTATATTCGTAGATAAAAAATACTAACTACGCGGAAGGAGAGATTGTTATGGATATTAAAATAACAAGTAAAGAATTAAAAACTACAGATGCAATAAAAGATTATGTAGAAAAAAAATCATTGAGATTAGAAAAATACTTTGGAGATGATGTGAAAGTATCTTGTACTATTAAAACAGAAGGAAAAGATCAAATAGCAGAAATGCAATTAGTAGTACCAGGAAATACATATAGAGCAGTTACAGCTCATAAAGATTTATATGCATCAATTGATAAAAACATAGATATATTAGAAGGACAAATAAGAAAAGCAAAGACTAAAAAAGATAAACAAAATATGACAGATTCAATAAGAATGAAAGATAATATGAAAACAAATAATGAACCAGTGGTTGAAAACGAAATTATAAAGTCATTATTTTATGATATAAAACCAATTTCACCAGAGGATGCAAAATTAAAATTACAAGAAGATTTCCAAAATAAGTTTTTACCATTTATAAATATAGAAACAGGAAAAGTAAATGTAATGTATAAATTAAAAGATGGAAAGAATTTTGGAATAGTTGAACCAGAAGCATAAATAAAAGGCAGGATTTAAATCCTGCCTTTATGTATTCATAAAAACAAAACTTAAATTCCTACCTATAATAAAGTAATATTATAAAAAACTATTTGTTAGTCATTTGAGATTCAGCTTGTTGGATTAATTTTTTAACCATATTACCACCTATTCTACCAGCATCTCTAGCAGATATATCACCATTGTATCCATCTTTTAAAGTAACACCTACTTCACTAGCTACTTCATATTTGAATTTGTTTAAAGCTTCTGTAGCTTCTGGAACAACTTTATAATTACTGTTGCTTGATGAATGTGCCATTATAATTTCACCTCCTATAGAACGTGTATAATTCATTTCTAAATCTAAAGAAAAAGTCAATTGCTTTTTCTAAATATAGAATGTGTAATTTTATATAAAATAAACTGGAAATTTTATGAAAAAACATTGAAATACAAATTTGATATGATAAAATATAATATACTTTATAATAAAAAATATTATATATATTATGTGTAAAATAAAAAAATATATGTATAATAATAAAAGAAAGGATGAAGAGTTAATATGTATAAATTATTAGCTATAGATTTAGATGGAACATTATTAAATTCATATGGTGAAATAAGTAATGAAAATATAAATGCATTAGAAAAAGCAAAAGAAAAAGGCGTAAAAATTGTATTAGCATCTGGAAGAGTTGTAAAATCAGTAGAAACATTAGCAAATGAGCTAGATTTAGATGATAATATTATTTGTGGAAATGGAGCTGTTATATATAATAGAAAAAATAAAGAAATTATATTTAATAAATTTATAAGTAAAAGCAAAATATTACAAATAATTAATATATGTGAAGAAAATAGTATATATTATAATGTTTATACAAGTAATACAATAATAGGAAAATCATTAAATTATAATTTATTGTTTTATAATTATGAAAATGCAAAAAAGACTGAAGAAAATAAAACTAGAATTAATATAGTACAAGATATATATAAATATGTACAAGAAAGTGAGCAAGATAATTATTTAAAAATAAATATAGCAGATAGTAATAAAATTATTTTTGATAATATAATTAAAAGATTAAAAAATATAAAAGATGTAGATGTATTAGATGTTGGACATATGTCTAAAAAATTTATTGAACATGGAAATCAAGTAATACCAGTAGAATATTATTATACAGAAGTTACTAGTAGTAATGTTGATAAATGGAGTGCAATACAATATCTTATAGATCAATATGGAATAGATAAAAGTGAAGTAATTGCAATTGGAGATAATATAAATGATATTACCATGATTGAAAATGCTGGTATGGGAGTAATTATGGGAAATGGAGCACCATACATTAAACAAAAGTCTGATATGGTAGTATCTAACAATAATGAAAACGGAGTAGCAGAAGCTATAGAAAAGTTAATACTATGTGAATAAAAGAATGTTAATGTGCACATAAATATTATATAAATTATAATAGGAGTGTGTTAATATGGATAAAAATAAAAAAGATGATATAGAAATTATGAGTGGAGAAGATGTAACAAAATATGGTGAATTTGTTACATCTTATTTTGCGTGGATAGGGTTAGATAAACAAAAAGAAAAGGTAGATGAACTAGAGAACATAGAAAAGAAAAATAAGAGAAAAAGGTTAATTGCAAAAGTAAATTCCAGTTTGAAATGCAAGACTAAATGCCAGATTTGAAAGAAAATGGTAATTTATGGA
>CALXJL010000017.1 GCA_944388615.1 uncultured Clostridia bacterium | reverse complement strand
ATGCACTTAATTCTCCAACTAAATCATATGTTGTAAATTTGTGTAAAGAACATTTTAAAAATAAAATTATTAATAATGGTTCAAATGTAAAAATAACAGAAATAGAATTTGATGATTTGAATAGTGGAATTACTCAAACAATAAATTATTTAAATTTGGTACCGGAAAATTCATTTAAATCTGTAATACTTATTACAGATGAAATTATAGAAAATGATGATATTAATATTTATAAAGAAAATATTAAACAATTAAGAAATTTATGTAATAACTATTTATATCCGATATATTTAGGGATTGATAATATAAAAAATATTGAAAAAATTTTTTGTTATGATGATAATGAGGATAATACACAACCAGTTGGATGTGCAATAATAAATTCTGGTGCATCATTAGAGTGTTTAATTTCTGATGAGTACACAAATGATGACGATAATACTGAATTTAATATAATTGAATGTATAAATAATAAAAAATGGTGGAACAACTCACTGGAATTTCAAACAACTAATTATAGTCAAAATATTAATTTAGAATTTTCCGAAAATGAAGATAGAAGAAAAGAAGTTAATAACAAGTTTGAAACTGGTAATTATAGTAAAGTACAGCCATTTGAATTGATTAATGAATACATTGGTACAAGTACTCAGGATTCGAAGGCAGAAGAACTAGTTTCTACAACATCTATGTTTGCTGAAACAAATCAGTTTAAAGTAACTTTTACAGAGGATATACATGAGCAAACTTTTACAGATGCTACTACTGCACAATTAATTATATTAGTAGATTGTTCACAAGAAATGTTAAATAATAAATATAATGAAATAAGCGACTTTATTCCTAAACTTTTAGATAAAATAAAAGAAAAATGGGGATATAGAAATTTAAACGATTTAGAATTCGTATTAGTTCCATATGCGGCAGAGAGTCAATATAATGGTTATGAAAGTGATGAGGCGGATTATAATCAATTACCAAATGGAGTAATAAAAATATCTGGACAAGACGATATCAATATTAATATAAATAAAGATGATATATTACATAATGATTTAGAGCCTAATATGGAAATAGCAATTAAATCTGCTATAAAAGAAATAGACATTGAAAAACAATTTATTGGAGTAATTTTCTTAGGAAACCTAGAAGATAAAGCTATACAAACAGATGATATAACTGAAAAAAGTGAGAGAATTAATGAATTAAACACATTATATGAAGAGTTGCTAAGCGAATTGGGAAAGAAAAATTATAAACATATATATCCTATAAATTTATCTGATGAAGAATTAGAAATAGCAAGTATGTATATGAAAATGTATGAATATAAAACAAGTGAATTAAATGATGAACTTATAAACAATATAATCAATTCAATAGAAAAAAATGAACCATTAAACGGATATGAAGAAAATACTATAGAAAGTTTATTAATAACACGATATGATAGTATAGATTTAACTTTATATAAAAGACCAACATATACATTAGATACAGATATATATCTTACTGGATATAGAGTTACATTAAATAATGGTTCCGTATTAGTAGAAAATAAGTCGGATACAAATTTACAAAATGCAGATTCAAATATTAGTTTTTTATCAAAAATTTCAGATGAATTATACTTATTAAGTATGGATAGTGAAATATTCCATGGAGCTAGAGTAGAACTAGAATACACAGTAAGAGTAAAAAATGAGTCTAATATAGATTCGGGGCAAAAACTTTCTTTACTTACATATTTACCGTATAATACATCATTTTCATTGGACGGACGATTAATATCTGAAAACAAAACAAATAGGGATTACGGATGGAAAATAGTAGATTCTTCACAGTTACAAGATTTAGTTGATTATAGTTTAATAAATAATAATAATTCTAATTCTGAAATTAAACAGATGCAATATTTATTATTAGAAGAGTCTAATATAGGAGTAAATAATCAAAAACAATTAGCTGCTAAGTCTGAAGGAGGAGAAGATTATATAACTAAATTTATATGTAGTAAGGTATTAAGTGGAAACGATGGAGATACAAGCTTTTCAAATGTATGTGAAATCGTAGAATATAGTACAAAACCAAAACAACTAGAAAAACCGATGAGGGTAACTATTGGAAATGATCCAAACAATATTCAAGAAATAACTACAGATTATAATTCTTATGGAATAAGAATGTCACAACTTGATTCTGTTGAACAAGCATTTGATGAATTGGGTGAAGAATATTTTATAGAAAGATATAAATTTATAACATCTGGTGATTATTATTCTTTAAGTGGTGGAAAATATATAGACCTTTATGATACAAATAAAAAGTATTTATTATCCAAGGAAAATAATTACCAAGAAGTAAAAGGAGAAGCTGACACAGCAAAAGCACCAACATTTTCAATAGTACCTCCAACAGGAGAGAACCTAAGTAACAAATATATATATTTAGCAATAACATTATTTATAAGTTATTTAGTAATTATTATATATAGGAAAATAAAAAAGAAGCAGTAATGCTTCTTTTTTATGCGATTTAAAAAATTACATTTGAACTTATATTATTTGTATTATCTGATTCTCCAGTCGATGTGTTTGTATTATTCACATTTTCATTTGTGGATGTGTTTTCATTAGGATCAGGATCAGGATCAGGTTCTGGTTCGGGTTCCGGAGTTGGTTCTGGTTCAGGCTCCGGAGTAGGCTCTGGTTCTGGCTCTGGAGTAGGTGTTACAGGCTGCTCTGGCTCTGTTATAGGCTCTTCTACTGGTGTAGTGTTTTCTATAGTTTCACCATTATAATGTCTCCAAGGATTATTTGGATCAGGATCTGTAGGATCCCAGTTTCTATAAGGCTCTGGATAATTAGAAATCTTCATTGCAGAAGGCTTTCCTAAAGGTCCTGGATTAGAACTAGAATAAAACTCTACTTTAGTTCCTGTTGGACAATTATTATAAATCCATATAGCATCTGCAGTTGTTAAACGGATACAACCGGCTGATGCATATTTACCTAATTTATCATAAGCCCAATATTCTAAAGTGCTATTATCTTTTTTCAAATATGGTACAGAATGGAATAATATATTACCTTTTATTTGAGTAACATATTGAGCATATACATAACCTTGCATACGAAGCCATCTGAATCTATTTGGAATTGGATATACTCCAGATTTTGGAGTAGCAACTCCTGTAGAACATACGAAAGCTTTTACAGGAACAGTATAATTTCCATTACTATCTTTTCCGTATACATTAACTACTTGGGCACCATAATTTACTTTTATGTAATAAGGTAATGTATTTTGGTCTATTTTTTCTAATTCTTCTTTTTCTTCCTCAGATTCTTCTTGTAATTCTTCTAATACTACTTCTTCATTTTCTGCAGGAACTATTTCATTATTTTCAGAATTCTGATTTTCATTTGTACCAATTGTGGAAACTTCTTCAGATGACGTTTGTAATATTCTATAATAGTTACAAGCATATACTACTGAAAAAACAGCAAAAATACTAAGAATGCAAATTGAAACTACCATTATAATTTGTTTTCTTGAAAAACTTAATTTTGTATCAGTATTTTTCATTAGTGATTTTCCCCTTTCATAAAATCTTATAATGTTATAGCATAATATGGAAAAATTTTCAAGAAAAATTTAGGTACTTAATTAATTCGACCAGTCAGACTAGCCAAAAAAATAAAAATATGATATAAGATATAAGGAAATAAAATTTAGAATAAGGAGAATGAATATAAGTGTTAAAAAAAGTTTTAGTAGCAAACAGAGGAGAAATAGCAGTTAGAATAATAAGAGCTTGTAGAGAAATGGGAATAGCAACAGTAGCAGTGTATTCAGATATGGACAAAGATTCATTACATAGAAGATTAGCAGATGAATCTGTATGTATAGGACCAGCAAATTCAGTAAAAAGTTATTTAAATGTAAAAAACATAATAGAAGCAGCATGTTTAACAGGTGCAGATAGTATACACCCAGGATTTGGATTTTTATCAGAAAGTCCTAGTTTTGCAAAAATGTGTACAGAAATAGGAATTAAATTTATAGGTCCATCATCAGAACTAATAGAACTTATGGGAAATAAGTCTAAAGCAAAAGAAACAATGAAAAATGCAGGAGTACCAGTTGTACCAGGCTCAGATGGACTAGTAAAAGATATAAATGAAGCAAAAAAAATAGCAAAACAAATAAAATATCCAATAATTATAAAAGCCTCTAGTGGAGGAGGAGGAAAGGGAATAAGAATTGCTTATTCAGAAGAAGAACTAGTAAAAGAATATGAAATAGTAAAACATGAAGCAAAAGTATCTTTTAATGATGATAGTATTTATATAGAGAAATTTATAGAAAATCCAAGACATGTAGAAATACAAGTATTAGCAGATGAACATGGAAATGTAGTACATTTAGGAGAAAGAGATTGCTCAGTTCAAAGAAGAAATCAAAAAATACTAGAAGAAACACCATCAATGGCGATAGATTCTAAATTAAGAGAAAAAATGGGAAATGTAGCTGTAAATGCTGTGAAAAAAATTGGATATTCAAATGCAGGGACTATAGAATTTTTAGTAGATAAAAATAAAAATTTCTATTTTATGGAAATGAATACAAGAATTCAAGTAGAACATCCAGTAACTGAGATGGTTACAGGATTAGATCTTGTAAAAGAACAAATAAAAATAGCAAGTGGAGAAAAATTAGGTTTCACTCAAAAAGATATAGAATTTAAAGGTCATGCAATGGAATGTAGGATAAATGCAGAAGATCCTGAAAAGAAATTTATGCCATGTCCAGGAAAGATTACAGGACTTCATCTTCCAGGAGGAAATGGAATAAGAGTGGATACAGCAATATATTCAGATTATACAGTACCTCAAACCTATGATTCTATGATAGCAAAAATAATAGTTCATGGAAAAGATAGGGATGAAGCAATAGCAAAAATGAAAAGTGCACTTGCAGAACTAGTTGTAGATGGAATTACAACTAATACAGACTTTTTATCAAAAATATTAGATAATGAAAATTTCAGAAAAAATAAATATGATACATCATTCATAAAAAAAGAATTTGGATTATAGAATTTGTCGAATGGAGGTTTTTTTATGATAATAGACAAAATCAAAAAAGTTAGTATACAAGAAGAGACTCCGAAGAAAAATGTAAGAGCAGCAGATATGCTTATAGGAAAATGGGTAAAATGTGATGCATGTAAAGAAATATTATATAAAGAAGATGTAAGAAAAAACTACAGTGTGTGTCCAAATTGTGGAAAACACTTTAGATTATCTGCTAGAAGAAGAATAGCACAAATAATAGATGAAGGAACTTTTAATGAATTAAATGCAGATATGCAAACAAGGGATCCTTTAAATTTTGAAGGATATTTAAAGAAAATAGAATCACTACATGAAAAAACAAAAATAAAAGAAGCTGTTACAACAGGTATAGGCGAAATAAATGGAGAAAAAGTAGTAATAGCTGTTATGGATGGAAATTTCATGATGGGTAGTATGGGAAGTGTTGTTGGAGAAAAAATAACAATTGCTGTAGAAAAAGCAATAGAAGAAAAACTACCACTTATTATATTTTGTGTTTCAGGTGGAGCTAGAATGCAAGAAGGTATGATATCTTTAATGCAAATGGCTAAAACATCTGCTGCAATTGCAAAATTAAATGATGCAGGTCTATTATATATATCTGTACTTACAGATCCTACATATGGTGGGGTTACAGCAAGTTTTGCAATGCTTGGAGATATTGTACTTGCAGAACCTAAAGCAATGATAGGTTTTGCAGGACCAAGAGTAATAAAACAAACAATAAAAATGGAATTACCAGATGGATTCCAAACTTCTGAATTTCTACTAGAACATGGATTTGTTGATAAAATTGTAGAAAGAAAAGATATGAAGGATATGTTACATAAATTAATATTGATGCATAAATAAAGGATGTGATAAAATGAGTAAAACAGCATGGGACAAAGTAACAATGGCAAGACAACTTGAAAGACCAACTGCACTAGATTACATAGACAAAATATTTGATGATTTTGTAGAATTACATGGTGATAGGGTGTTTGGAGATGATAAATCAATTGTAGGTGGAATTGCTACACTAAATGGAATGAATGTAACTGTAATAGGAGAGCAGAAAGGAAAAACTACAAAAGAAAATATTGAAAGAAATTTCGGAATGCCAAATCCAGAAGGATATAGAAAAGCTGTAAGGCTAATGAAACAAGCAGAAAAATTTAAAAGACCTATAATTACATTTATAGATACACCTGGTGCTAATCCTATTTTAGGTGCAGAAGAAAGAGGACAAGGAGAAGCAATAGGAAGAAGTATGATGGAAATGTCTAAGCTTAAAGTTCCAATAATTGCAATAGTTATAGGTGAAGGAGCAAGTGGAGGAGCACTTGCAATAAGTGTGGGAGATAAAATAATTATGCTAGAAAATTCAGTGTATTATATATTATCACCAGAAGGGTTTGCGAGTATTTTGTATAAAGATTCTTCAAGAGCAGAAGAAGCTGCAGAAAACATGAAAATAACAGCAGATGAACTAAAAAATATGGGAATAATTGATGAAATAATTGAAGAACCAGAAAATGGAGCACAAAATGATATTGATAATGTATCTAAAAAAATAAAAAAATGTATAGAAGATAGTATAAAAGAATTATCAAAATTAGATGTAGAAGAACTATTAAACAAAAGGTATAATAAATATAGAAAAATAATATAAATAAAGAAAGGTGATTAAAATGATATTAAAAGACAAAAAAGTATTAATTATGGGAATTAGAAACAAATGGAGTATAGCATGGGGAGCAGCTAGATCAGCACACGAAAATGGTGCACAAGTTATTTTTACACATAGTCCTTTTGAAAATGAGGAAAAAATAAATAAATTAATAGAAGAAATACCAGGTGCAAAATCTTTTTCTTGTGATGCAAGTTCAGATGAAGATATTAAAAAATGCTTAGAACAAGTAAAAGCAGAATATGGAGAAATAGATGGTATTTTACATAGTATAGCACATGCTAATACAGATGATTTAAGAAATGACTTTATATTAACATCTAGAGATGGTTTTGCACATGCAAATGATGTTAGTGCATATTCTTTTGTTGCTATAGCAAGAATTGCAAAAGAAATAGGATTAATAAAAGAAAAAGGAAGCTTAGTAGCGTTTACATACTATGGATCTGAAAAAGTAGTAGAAGGTTATAATGTAATGGGAGTTGCAAAAGCAGCATTAGAAGCAAGTGTTAGATATTTAGCAAAAGATATGGGAAGAGATAAAATACGTGTTAATGCAATATCTGCAGGACCAATAAAAACATTATCTGCAAAAGGCATAAAAGATTTTGGAACAATATTAGATGTAGTTGAAGAAAAAGCACCATTACATCAAAATGTCACAACCCAGCAAGTTGGAGATGCTGTATCTTTCTTATTTAGTGATATGTCATCAGCAATAACAGGTGAAGTTATACATGTTGATAATGGTTTCTCTACAATAGGAGTATAGAAAATAATATAAAAAGGTAGAACTAAAAAAATAAGTTTCTACCTTTTTTATTTATTATATAAAAAATTGCTAACATATTCACTACTTGAAAAAAGTTGAAAAATATAGTAAAATAGAACAGAAATTTAATAAAAAAGAGGTAAAAAATGAATATAGGATTTGTATCACTAGGATGTAGTAAAAATTTAGTAGATAGTGAAATGTTAATAGGACTATTTAAGAAAAATGGATATGATATAGTAAACAATCCAGAAAAAGCAGATATTATAATAGTAAACACATGTGGATTTATAGAATCTGCAAAACAAGAAGCAATAAATACATTACTTGAAATGGCAGAATATAAAGAAAAAAGATGTAAATATCTAATTGCTATGGGGTGTCTTGTACAAAGATATAAAGATGAATTAGAAAAAGAAATGCCAGAAGTGGATCTATTTATAAAATACGATTCATATGAAACAATATGGGATCAAATAGTAAATAAAATAAAAGAAATACCTAATTCAGAAATAAATAAATTAGATTATAATTCCAGAGTTATTACAACAGGCGATAATTATGCATATTTAAGAATAGCAGATGGATGTAATAACAAATGTACATTTTGTGCTATACCAAAAATAAGGGGAGAATATACTAGTAGAAAAATAGAAGACATAGTAGAAGAAGCAAAAATAATTGCTAAAAAAGATATTAAAGAATTAATTGTAGTAGCACAAGATACTACAAAATATGGGATAGATATATATGGAAAACCAATGCTTGCAAAATTATTACAAGAATTATGCAAAATAGATGGAATAAAATGGATAAGATTCTTATATGCATATCCTGAATCAATAACAGATGAATTAATAGATGTAGTAAAAAATAATGATAAAATATGTAATTATTTTGATATACCAATACAACATATATCAAATAAAGTCTTAAAAAGAATGAATAGAAAAAGTACATCTGAATCAATATATGAATTAATAGAAAAATTAAGGAATAAAATACCAGATGTAATAATAAGAACAACTGTAATGGTAGGATTTCCAGGAGAAACAAATGAAGATTTTGAACAATTATATGAATTCATAAAAAAAGCAAAATTAGATAAAATGGGTGCATTCATGTTTTCAAAAGAAGAAGGAACACCCGCAGAAAAACTTAAAGAACAAATACATCATATGACTAAAAAATCAAGATATAATAAAATAATGGAAGTTCAGAATAAAATAAGTGAGCAAAAATTAAAAGAAAAAATAGGAAATACATATAAAGTTCTAATAGAAGGATCATCATTTGATAATAAATATTATATAGGAAGAACATATATGGATGTCCCAGAAATAGATGGGATAGTATATATAAGAAAAACAAAACAAATACTAGAAGGAAGTCTTATAGATTGTAAAATAACAGATGTAAATGAATATGATTTAATTGCAGAAATTATTTAGACAAGGAGGGTAGATTATCCTGTTTAATATAGAAGAAGAATTGAAAAAATTGCCTAATAAACCCGGTGTATATATTATGCATGATAAAACAGGCAAAATAATCTATGTAGGAAAAGCTATTTCACTAAAAAACAGAGTGAGACAATATTTTAGAAAAAATAATAAAACTAAAAGAATAGAAAATATGGTCTCTTTAGTGGATTATTTTGAATATATAGTAACAGATAATGAAGCAGAAGCATTAATATTGGAATGTAATTTAATAAAAAAGAATATGCCTAAATTTAATGTACTTTTAAAAGATGATAAAACATATCCATACATAAAAATAAATGTAAAAGCAGATTATCCAGATATGTATATTACAAGACGTATATTAAATGATGGAGCAAAATATTTTGGACCATATGCTAATAGTGGTAGTGCAAGAGAAATGATAGATTTTATAAAAGATAAATTTAAAATTAGGCAATGTAGAAGTTTTAAATATAAAGATAGACCATGTTTGAATTATCATATAAAAAAGTGTTTAGCACCATGTATGGGATATGTATCTAAAGAAGAATATAAAAAACAAATTGATGAGATTATAGCAATTTTGGATGGAAAAACAGAAAAATTGCAAAAACAACTTGAAGAAGAAATGCTTGAGGCATCTAAAAAAATGGAATTTGAAAAAGCAGCATATTTAAGAGATAAAAAAGTGGCAATAGAAAGAATATCTGCTAAACAAAAAGTATCCAATATTTCTGAGAATGATATAGATGTTATAGGAATAGCAAAAAGTGATTTTAGAATTTGTGTAGAAATATTTTTTATTCGTAAAAGCAAAATGATTGGAAGAGAACACTATTTCTTCGAAAATAATGGTATAGAAGATAAAGAAATGTTATCTGAATTCATAAAACAATATTATATGAATAGACCAATCTTGCCAAATAAAATAATGATTAGAGAAGAAATAGACGATAAAGAAATAATAAGTCAGTTATTAAGTGAGCAGGCAGAAAGAAAAGTGGAAATAAAAACACCTCAAAAAGGAGAAAAATTACGACTAGTAGAAATGGCAGAAAATAATGCACAAATAACTTTAACAAATAAGGAAGAAGATAAATATTCTTTATTAAAAGAATTAAAAGAAGTATTAAAATTAGATAAAATGCCAAGAAAAATAGAATGTTATGATATATCTAATATATCTGGAACAAATATGGTTGCAGGAATGTGTGTTATGCAAGATGGAGTTATAAAAAAGAACTTGGCAAGAAGATTTAGAATAAAAACAGTACAAGGACAAGATGATCCTAAATGTATGAATGAGGTTATAACAAGAAGAATAAAACATTCATTAGATAATCCAAAAGGTGGTTTTGGAGAATTACCAGATGTTATTTTTGTAGATGGTGGTATAACACAAATTAATGCAGCAATAGAAGCAGTGAGGTCATATAAAATAGAAATTCCAATATTTGGAATGGTAAAAAATGATAAGCACAGAACAAGAGCATTAATGGATAAAAATAGACAAGAGCTAGAAATTAGTAATGAATTATTAAATTTAATAACAAATTTCCAAGATTCTGTACATGATATAGCAATAGGGTATCACAAAAAACTTAGAGATAAATCAATGGTAAAATCTGAGTTAGACGATATTCCAGGAATAGGAGATAAAAAGAAAAGATTGTTATTAAAAGAATTTGGAAGTGTAAGTAAAATTGCAAGTTCTAGTGTTGATGAATTAACAAAAGTAAAAGGAATAAATAAGAAAATAGCAAATAAAATATTAGAAAATTTAAATAAATAGTCATAAAACAAAAAATCCCCGAATATATATAATATAGAATACAATGGACAAATTATGTATTTTAGAAAAGGGGGATTTTATGGAATACACAAATGATATTATTTGCAAAGTAAAGTATATTGGAGAAAGCCAGAAACTCAAGAAAAATTTGTGGACAAGAATTAAGGAAAACAGAATAATTACTATTGTTACAATAGTTTTTGCTATTTTAGTAATAGCAGATGTAGTTTTATTAAGTAATTTTATAAAAATTTTGTCTACAATATAAAAAGAATCATCTGAAAGGAGCAAATAAAGAAGCAATGATTATAGCAAATGATTGGAAAGATTATGAAATATTAGATATGTCAGAAGGACAAAAATTAGAAAGATGGAAAGATGTAATTCTAGCAAGACCAGATCCACAAATTATATGGAAGAAAAAATCATTCCCTGAAAAATGGAAAAATATTAATGCTACATATCAAAGGAGTAGTTCAGGTGGAGGTAGTTGGAAATATAATAAAAAAATGCCAAGTTCTTGGCAAGTAAAATATAAAAACTTAACTTTTAATATAAAACCAATGGGATTTAAACATACAGGTTTATTCCCAGAACAAGCAGTTAATTGGGATTGGATGATTAATAAAATAAAATCTGAAAAAAGAGAAATTAAAGTACTAAATTTATTTGCATATACAGGTGGGGCAACTTGTGCATGTTTATCGGCTGGTGCAAGTGTGTGTCATGTAGACAGCTCAAAAGGAATGGTTTCATGGGCAAAAGAAAATGTTGCTTCTTGTGGACTTGCAAATAGACCTGTTAGATATATAGTTGATGATGTTATTAAATTTGTTAATAGAGAAATAAGAAGAAATAATAAGTATGATGCAATTGTTATGGATCCACCTTCTTATGGTAGAGGTGCAAATGGAGAGGTTTGGAAGTTTGAAGAAAATGTAAACGAATTAGTGGAGTTATGTACAAAAGTATTATCAGATGATCCATTATTTTTCCTAATAAATTCATATACAACAGGAATCTCTAGTAAGGTTTTAGAAAATATTTTAAATCTAAATATTAAATATAAAGGAAAATTGTCAAATGGAGAAATTGGATTACCAATGACAAATTCTAAATTAGTTTTACCTTGTGGTATCTATGGTAGATGGGAGAAATAAATGGACAAATTAAATGTAATATATGAAGATAATCATATTATAGTAGTAGAAAAACCTGTAAATATACCTTCACAGGGTGATAAAACAGGTGATTTAGATATGCTAACAATTATAAGAAAATATCTAAAAGAAAAATATAATAAACCTGGTGAAGTATATTTAGGATTAGTACATAGATTAGATAGGCCTGTTGGTGGAGTTATGGTTTTTGCAAAAACTTCAAAAGCTGCATCAAGATTAAGTAATCAGGTTAGGGAAAAACAAATGAAAAAAACTTATTTGGTTATTGTAGATGGAAAAATGGAAAGCAAAACTGGAACATTGGAAGATTATTTATTAAAAAACGAAAGAAAAAATATGAGTAGGGTAGTGGAAGAAGGTACGAAAAACTCAAAAAAAGCGATACTAGATTATGAAGAAGTAATATATAATGAGGAGATTAATTTATCTGTATTAAAAATAAATTTACATACAGGAAGACACCATCAAATTAGGGTGCAAATGGCATCTAGAAATCATAGTATTTATGGAGATCAAAAATATGGTACAAGAGGAAGAGGAAAGCAAATTTGCTTATGGGCATATAAGTTGGAGTTTGAACATCCTGTAAAAAAAGAAAATATGGTTTTTAAAGTTCTACCTAAAATAGATGGTAGTTGGAAAATATTAGATGGTAGTATATTAGAAGAAATATAAAAAACAGACTGAACTTAAAGAAAAAAGGTTCAGTCTGTTAGCATTTTCCTATTTTTAAAAACTGTACTAGATGCAAGTATAATAATTATTAAGCCAATAATTAAACCTACAATACCAATTATAAATAAATTGTTTAGTATAATATTAAGTATATGAGAAACAAATGTAGAAAAAGCCTTATTAAGTATTAATATATTATTAATTGCAATATTAATATAAGAATAAAAATGAGAAAAGATTAATAATAAACCACTTGAAACAAGGCTTATTCCCAATGATGCTTTATTTAAAATAAATACAAGTATAGCTAAAACAATAGACAATACTACTAGAGCAATAATAGCAATAGTAAATAATTTTTGAACTTTAGGCATAAATGTAGAAATTGTATTAACAATATTCTCAGAATAAACAATATTATTTATATATACATCAATAATAGAATCCTCAAAAATTTTTATATTAGAAGAAGTCTCATCATCTACAATATAATTATGTTCAGAGATAAAATTCTCAATATTTGCATGTAAAGTATCTTGTACTATACTTGTAGAAATATTAACAATTGAACCAGCAAATAAGCTATCTATTAAATTATTTACATCATCAGTAATAGATGAAATAGTAATAATATTATCTAAAATTTTATTATCAAATCCAGATTGAAGAATATAATTATTAAAACCATCTTGAATAATATTATACAAATCTGTGTAATAATTAGAAGAATTTAATTGTTGTTTTACATATTCCTTATTAAGAATGGTATATTTAATAACACATAATATAGATAATAAAATTAAAAATAAAGTTAAAAATATACAAAGAGTATACGATAATAATTTTTTTTTATTAAAAATGTTAATCACCAACTTTCTAATTAAATACACGTTTTGCATATACAACAAACCTATCTGTTTTATGGCCAATACCTGTAACTGGGTAACAAGTATAAAGCATTAAAATTTCTTCATTTTTTTGTATAGGTAATTTATCTGTATTATACATATTTACAATTTTGGTATCGTAAACTTTATAAGAAAAATTACCATATGAAGCATTAATTTCAATAATTGCATCTTTTTTTATTTGGGGTAAAGCGTAAAGAAAAGATTTAGTATTATGCCCCATACAAATAATAGAGCCATTTTCACCAGGAAAATAACCACCACTAGATTGACCTATCCCATTTTTTAAAATAGATAATTTATCACCATAATATAAAGGTAAATCTATATTTAAAGAATCTATTTTTATATTAGCATATCTACTACCATATTCAGGATATGTTTCTAAAGTATTGTTAATTTCATCAAATTTGATTTCTGAAATTATTTTTGTATCTGCATTAACAGAAACCATATTGACTAAATCTATTGCCAAAGATACTTTATTTCCAAATATTGTAGATACAGTAAATAAAATTATTAATGTTATAACAAAAGCAATTATTAAATTAATAATAATTGCTTTGATCATATACCATTTTTTAATTTTAGCATTGTTTTGCTTTTTCATATTTTTTAATTTCCTTATTAGATACGAATAATGCAATAGTGGCAATTAATATTGCACCAACAATTACTAAATAAATATAATTAGTATTACCTGTTTGTACTAAAGCTCCTGAAGTACTAGAGCCATCTAGAGAAACTCCCCAATTTAAAGATTCGTATAAAGCACCATCTTTGTAAATATCTAATCTACCTTCAGCAACATCGTAAGTAACTGTAAAACCAACTATTGCAGCAGCTTCTTTAGCATAATTTAATAATTGTTCTTTTTTAGCATATGAACTTAATTCTTTTGGTGTTGTAGCACCATCTTCAGTCATAAGTGCTATCCCCTTATCTATTATACTTTTTATTTGACCTGCTTGCTCATCTGTAATTGTGTTTTCTGAGAAAAATCTTTCTACTTTAGTTCTATCTGCATCTGTTATAACTAAAATTGTTCCAGCAATTCCTTGTGGATTACAAATATAATCTTTTAATTCAGTAGCTGTAGTTGCATATACATTAGATGATATAAGAGTTAATACCACTAGTAAAACAGCTGTAATTGCTAATTTTTTCATATTTTTCATGTAAATCCTTCCTTTCGTTTTTTTAATTCTAACTGATTTTAACACGTAAAGATTGAAAATTCAAGTGATTTTTTGAATTATTTGAATTTTTACAAAGTTTTATAGAAAAAATTTGTAAAAAACTGGTGAAATTTACATAAAAGTATTGAAAAATATGTAAACTTATAGTATTATATTTAGGACATTATTTACACACATTATGTAACTAAAAAAGAAAGGAGAGTAGCTAATCAAATAAATTAGCGAAAGAATATGGAAGAAATAGATTTAAAACAATTATTTTATATGTTTTGGAACAAAAAAATACAAATAATATTAATGGCATTAATATTTATAATAATGGGATTTATTTATACATACAAATTTGTAAAACCAGAATATAGGTCATATACATCTTTATTATTAGCACAAGTAGAAAGTACAGAGAAACCAAGTTATGAAGATGGTGAAGTATCAGAAATAACACAAACAGATATAACATTAAATCAAAAATTAGTACCTACATATAGTGAATTAATAAAAAGTAAGAACATATTAAGAGAAGTTATACAATCATTAAACTTACAAGAAAATGAAGATTCACTAAGAAACAATATAACAGTAACATCTATAGAAGATACAGAATTAATAGAAATAGCAGTAATAAATGAAAATCCAGAAACAGCTAAAAATATAGCAAATAAAATAGCAGAAGTATTTTCAAGAAAAGTAATGGATATTTATAACATAAAAAATGTACATATTATAGATGTGGCAGAAACTGCAACAGAACCATATAATATAAGCCATGTAAGGGACATTGTAATATTTGCCATAGTAGGAATAATAATAGCAATAACATATGTATTAATATATAATTTATTTGATAATACAATAAAAACAGCAGATGATGTAGAAAGAGAGATTAATGTAACAGTACTTGCTTCAATACCAGAAATAAAAGAAGATAAAGAAGTAAAAGGAGGAGTTATTTAATGAGGAACGAATTAGTAACATATTCATCACCTAAATCAACTGTTTCTGAAATATTTAAAACATTAAGAACTAATGTGCAATATATGAACATAAGTAGAAATAGAAAATCTATTTTAATTACAAGTACAGAGCCAGGAGAGGGGAAAAGCTGGATAGCTGCAAATTTAGCTACATCATTTGCACAAACAGGTAAAAAAGTAATATTAGTAGATGCAGATATGAGAAAAGGAAGACAACACGAAATATTTGAAGTATCAAATACAAATGGATTATCAAATTATTTAATATTTACATTAGAAAATTCTATAGATAATGTAGCTCAATATTTACAAAAAACACTAGTAGATAATTTATACTTATTCTCAGCAGGAACAGTACCACCAAATCCATCTGAATTATTAACAAATACAAAAATGGTGGATTTAATAAAAACATTAGAAGAAATGGCAGATATTGTAATTTTCGATTCTACACCCAGTATGATGGTTACTGATGCAATGATTTTATCTAGGTTTGTAGGGGGAACATTATTAGTTACTTCTAGCAAAAAAACAAAAATAGATAATTTGAAAGAAATTAAGAAAAATATTGAAAATGTAGGTGGAAATATTACTGGAGTAATTGTAAATAAAATTCCTATGAATAAAAAAGCATATGGAAGAGGTTATTATTATGAAACATCAATAGAAACTTATTCTTCTAAAAGAAATAAATTAAAGAATATATTTGATAACTTATTTGCATCAAATAAAAATAGTAAACCAGTAGTGGACAAGCCAATAAAAGATAATGAAATAGAACAAGTAAAGCAAAAACTAGAAAATGTTGAAAAAGAAGGAAAAGAAAAAGAGAAGGAAAAAGAACAAGAACAGAAAAAACAAACTGAAACAGTAAAGAGTAAAAAAGTAAAAGATTCTGAAAGTAAAGAAGAAAAGAAATCTGACAAAGTGGCTACTGATGCAGAAATAGCCATGGTATTGAAAAAATTATCAGAATATTTAGAACAAAAATAATAGGAGAGGAAAATGGTAGATATACATTGTCATTTATTAAATGAAGTAGATGATGGTGCACAGAGTTTAAATGAATCTATACATGGTTTGAAAGCTGCGCAAAAAGCAGGTTTTACAGATGTGATTCTTACACCACATTATATAGAAGGATATTATGATAATACATTAAACCTAATAAAAGAAAAGATAGAGACTTTAAGATATGAAGCCAGAAAACAGGGGCTATATATAGATATACATCATGGAAATGAAATATATATGTGTGATAATATTGAAAATCTACTTTTAAATAGGCAAGTAGCATCATTAGCATATAGCAGATTTGTGTTATTTGAATTACCAATGAATGTTAAAAGTTTTACTGCAAATACCATTATATCTAGACTAAGGCAGAGAGGTTTTGTACCAATAGTAGCACATCCAGAAAGATATTCATATGTCCAAGAAAATTATAAAGAATTAGAAACAATTATTAGAGCAGGAGCAATGGTACAGTGTAATTATGGAAGCATAATAGGTCAATATGGAGTAAATGCCCAAAAAGCCATAATATATTTTTTGAAAAATAGTATGATTGATATGATGGGCTCAGATGTACATAGAAGAGGTCATGTATATGAGAAAATGCCTATAATTCTTAAAAAATTAAGAAAATATATTAGTGAAGAAGAAATAAAAGAAATTACCCAAATAAGTCCAAGAAGGATTTTGGAATAAGAGGATAAAGTAGGAGTAACAATAAAAAATTATTTAGCGAAAATTTAATAAAAATAAAATAAATTAAACTGTCGAAAAATGATAAAAAACTAAAAAAATAATTGACAATGATAAAAAAATATAGTTTAATAAATCGAAAAGATTGAAATGAGAGAAAAAAAAGAAATTATTAGAAAATAGAGATATTCTAATAAATAGAAAGGATTCAAAAGAAAAAATGTCATAAAAAATGGCATATTTTAGGATGTAAAATTGAAAAAAATGGGGGAGTCTCTATGGAAAGAGTAATGACAGGAATTAATGAAACAATAACTACACAAACAACAATGTCTAAATCAATGGTAAAAGGAAAAATAAAATCACTAAAAAAAGTAACAAAAGTCTATAGAGCCATACAAATAATAAGATATAATACAAACATAGGAATATATAAATTTGTAAAAAGATCAATAGATATATGTGCTGGATTAGTAGGAACAGTGCTTTTATTACCAATAATGGCAGTTGTAAAAATAGCATATATAATACAAGGAGAACATACACCTATTCTATTTAAACAAAAGCGAATAGGAAAAAAAAAAAAAAAAATATATATATATAAGTTAAGAACAATGTGTCCCAATGCACAAGAAGTATTAAAAGAAATGCTAAAAGACGAAAAATATAGAGAAGAATGGAAAAAATACCAAAAATTTGAGAATGATCCAAGAATTACCAAAATTGGTAAAATATTAAGAAAGACATCGTTAGATGAATTTCCACAATTTATATCAATTTTAAAAGGAGAATTATCACTTATCGGTCCAAGGCCATTAATTGAAGGGGAATTAGATGAACATAAAGGTAATCACGAAATATATGAAAGTGTAAAACCTGGAATTACAGGTTGGTGGGGATGTAATGGTCGATCTTCTACAACGTATGAAGAAAGATTAGAGTTAGAATATTATTATGCTCAAAATTGTAGTTTACTATTAGATATTAAATGTATATTTAAAACGATAGCTGTAGTGTTAATGAGAGACGGAGCAAAATAACAAGATAAGAGAAAGACAAAGGATTAAATATTTAAAAACCCTTTCCATATATTATAAAGTATACAATAGTAGATATTCTGATTATCGGAACATCGTATTGTATAGAGCGATGTTTTTTTTTTAAGGAGAAGTGAATTTGGTGGAAAAAAATAATCAAATAAGAATAGCACAAATTGTAGGAAAATGGCTTGGTGGTGGAGTAGAAACAGTATTAATGAATTATTATAGGAATATTGATAGGGATAAGATACAATTTGATTTTATATGTGATGAGGATTCTACTAATATTCCATATGAAGAAATAGAAGAATTAGGAGGAAAAGTAATATTAATTCCACCATATCAAAAAATAATGAAATATCAAAGAGAATTGAAAAGAGTCTTAAAAAACGGAGAGTATAAAATAGTGCATTCACATATAAATGCACTATCTGTATTCTCATTAAGAGCTGCAAAAAAGGTCAAGATACCAGTAAGAATTGCACATAGTCATAGTACAACTAATAAAAAAGAATGGAAAAAAAATCTGTTAAAGCAATTATTAAGACCACTTAGTAAATTATTTGCAACAGATTATATGTGTTGTT
>CALXJL010000016.1 GCA_944388615.1 uncultured Clostridia bacterium | reverse complement strand
AAAAATAAATAATTATGGAATAGTAATAAGAAAAAGAGCAATAAAAAAAAAAAAAGATAAAATACAAAAAGATATTCTACAAGTAAAAGAAAAAATAGAAAAAATTAAAAGTGATTTTAATAAATATAAAAATGACTATGATAATAAATTATTGTATGATAATAATGGAATTTTAGATAAATTAATAATGGATATTTTGGATAGAGATTTATATCAAATAATTACAAATAGTAAAAACATATATTTATATATACAAGATTTCCTTAAGAAATGTAATAAAAGTGATATAAATATAAAATTAGATCCTAGAGCGGATATTTTAGATATATATGATATAAGAAAACAATTAGAAAAATGTAAAAATAGAAAAATTTGGTTAAAATGTGGTGGATTTATTACAATAGATAAAACAGAAGCATTAACGGCTATAGATGTAAATTCGGGGAAATATACAGGAAAAAATAGTCTAGATGAGTCTATACTTACAGTGAATATGGAAGCAAGTATAGAAATTGCAAAACAATTACGTTTAAGGGATATAGGTGGAATAATAGTTATAGATTATATAGATATGCAAAAAGATATATTAAGAGAAAAAGTATTAAGAACATTAGAAAATGAACTAAAAAAAGATAGAAGTAAAACTCAAATAATAGGATTTACAAAACTAGATTTAGTTGAAATGACCAGAAAACATATTAGTAGTCAAGTTATTTAAAAAAGAACAAATCTCGCTTCTTTGAGATCTTTTATACATAGTGTTACTGTATTAAGGGTCTCGAAGAAGCGTAAAAATTTGTTCATGTAAAAAATTGCTGTGCAATTTTTCCGTGCTATGTTCAGAGCAATTTTCATAATTGTGCAATATTTATTTTTGTTCTTCAAAATTAAGTTTTTTTAATTCTTCAAAACGTTTAATCTTTTGAGTTGTAGTTTTTATTAATGGCGTATCTGTTATAATAATTCCACGAATATATTTATATGTTGGCATTTGTTTATTAACTTTCGATTTTATATCATTCCAAATTAAATCATAGTAACCATTTTCAGAAATATCTGGATTTTGTTCTTTAATAATTTCTTTATTATATACAATTTTTGCATATATTTTAAAATCACCTTTATCTGGTTTTTCAAAAACCATTGATTCTTGCACATAATCCAAATTATTAATTAATGCTTCTATTTCTTCAGGATAGATATTTTTTCCATTCTTTAAAACAATTACATCTTTTTTCCTACCAGTAATAAAAACATAGCCATCTTTATCAATATATCCTAAATCACCTGTGTAAAACCATCCATCTTTAATTACTTCTTCAGTAGCTTTAGGATCATTATAATATCCTAGCATTACAGTAGGAGATTTTGCTACAATTTCACCAACTCCATTTGAATTTGGATTATCAATTTTAATTTCAACTCCTGGTAGTGGAAAACCAACAGATCCAGCTCTTTTATATTTGTCGTTTTCGGCAATAATAACAGGAGATGTTTCTGTAAGACCATATCCTTGTAATAAATTAATACCTAAATCTAAAAAATACTTAATTGCATCCTTACTCATTGATGCACCACCAGCTATAAGAGTTTTTAAATTACCTCCTAAGTTATTTAGAATATCTTTAAAAACTTTTTTTCTTATATCTATTTTAAATTTTAATAAAATATTACATACCTTTCTCATAAAATTAACAAGTTTGGTTTTTCCTTGTTCTGCAACACCTTTTTGAACTTTTTTGTACATCATTTCAAGCATTAATGGAACACATACAAACCCTGTTACAGAGAACTCTTTTAAGTTATTAGCAATATATTTTATACCATCACAAAAAGCAACAGTTATTCCACAAAAAGTTCCATATAAAAATGTACAACTAGATTCAAAAGTATGATGAAGTGGTAAGAATGATAAAAATGTATCTTCTGTTGTTACTTTTGCAATTTGCCCTATGGCATAAATGTCTTCACAGATATTTTTTTGTGAAAGCATTACAGCTTTAGATGTAGAGGTGGTTCCAGATGTAAAAAGCATAATGGACATTTTTTTATTATCTATTTTGATATTATCATATAAAGTGCTTCCATTTTTTATAGAAATTTTTCCGTTTTGAACTAAAGTTTTATAATCTAGTAAATTAGAAGTAAAATTATTATCTAATTTTTTTGCATCCTCTTTTGAGATGTTATCATAACAAATAAAGTCTTTTAAATTTGAATCTTGTGAAGAATAAATTTCATTAAAAACATGTAGGTATTTTTTATCAAATAATACAGCAGTTGCTTCACTTCTTTTTATAAGATTTTTGATCTCATTATCTGGTAATGATTTATCAAGAGGTACTACTACAATATCTGCTGTAGTTATAGCCAAATAGCTAACACACCATTCATATCTATTAGGTGCTATAATAGCAATTCTTTTATGTTTAAAATCCATTTTTAATAATGAATCAGCAAGAGAAACAATATCATCTGCAAATTCATTATAAGATACTTTCTGAATTTCCTTAGACTGAGGTGATAATTTAAATTTAAAAGCTATCTTGTTCTTATATAGATTTTTGTATCTATTAACAAGTTCTTTAAAATTTTCAATTTTTTCAATTTCATATAATTTTCTTTTTGAAAGAGTATCTGTACTCATATAACCTCCTAGTAATATTTAGATTATCCATAATTTGGAATTTATATCCATATTCTATATCTTTTTTTATATAATTTCAAGAAGTTACGCCAATAAATACTTGTAATTTATGGAAAAAGTGTATATAATTACATAGAAATTAAGTAAGGAGATGATTGCATGCAAGTAAGTAGAGAAGAGATTTTGCATATAGCAAAACTTGCAAATTTAAATCTAGAGGAAAATGAAATAGACAACTATATATTAAATTTACAAGATATATTAAATTTTGCAAATGTTGTTAATAATGCAAATATAGAAGGATTAAAAGAAACAATAGGAGCAAATGATAATTGTAATGTATTTAGAAAAGATGAAATAGTACAATTTGAAGATAGAGAGGCATTATTACAAAATGCTCCAGAACAAGAAAGAGGTATGTTTAAAATACCAAAAGTAATAAATTAAAGAGGTAATAATGAATATAGGAATTGATTTTGATAATGTAATAGTAGATGAAGCAGAGGTATATTTTGCTTATGCCCAAAAATATACAATAGAAACACTAAAAAGAGAACCAATTATTATAGATAGAGGAGATATAACACATGCATGTTATTGTACAGATTTGCATAATTGGACACAAGATGAAGAAGATGATTTTTGGGGAAAATATGCATTTGAAATAATGAAACAACTAAAATTAAAAACAATGGCTAAAGAAATAATAGAAAAATTAAGAAATGATGGACATAAAATTATAATAATTACGGCTAGATCAGAGGCTGAAGCGGAATATATGTATGAAACAATGGAAAAAACAGGCTTAAAAGTTGATAACACAATAATAAATGCAAAAGAGAAAGGTATTATAGCAAAAGAAAATAATATAGATGTATTTATAGATGATAGTTATAATAACTGTAAAAAAACAGCAGATTTAGGAATTAAGACTTATATTATGGATTGTAGAACAAATAGAGATATAAAAGATGATAATATAGAGAGAGTATATTCATGGCCACATTTATATTATAAAATAAATAGGTTAAAAGTAAATAAAGGAGGAAGAGAATGAATATTACAGAATTAACTGTTCATGAACTTAAAGATAAGTTGAAAAATAAAGAAATATCAGTAATGGATATTACAAATTCATACATTGATAGAATAAATGATAAAGAAAAAGATGTACAAGCTTTTGTTACAACATTAACACAGGAGGCTTTGGAACAAGCCAAAAACATATCTGGAGAAGAAGGAGAGTATGCAGGTATTCCAATAGGAATAAAAGACAATATATGTACAAAAGGAATAAAAACAACATGTAGCTCAAAAATGCTAGAAAATTTTGTTGCACCATATGATGCAAGTGTAATGGAAAAAATTAATCAGAGTGGAATGATAACACTTGGAAAATTAAATATGGATGAATTTGCAATGGGAGCATCAACAGAATATTCTTATTTTAAGAAAACAAGGAATCCATGGAATCTAAATACAGTACCAGGTGGCTCATCTGGAGGATCTGCAGCAGCAGTAGCAGCAGGAATGGTTCCATGGGCATTAGGAAGTGATACAGGTGGATCAATAAGACAGCCAGCAAGTTTTTGTGGAGTTGTTGGATTAAAACCAACATATGGTTTAGTATCAAGATATGGATTAGTAGCATTTGCATCATCATTAGATCAAATAGGTCCAATAACAAAGGATGTAGAAGATGCAGCAATGTTATTAAATATAATAGCAGGTCATGATGAAAAAGATACTACATCTGAAAATATAGAGAAAAAAGATTATACAAAAGCCTTAATTCAAGATGTAAAAGGTATGAAAATAGGAGTACCTAGAGAATATTTTGGAGAAGGAATCAATCCAGAAGTTAAAGCTAAATTAGAAGAATCAATACAAACTTATAAAAAAATGGGAGCTGAAGTAGAAGAATTTTCGTTAGATATAGCTGAATATGCTCTTGCAACATATTATATAATTGCATGTGCTGAAGCGAGTTCAAATTTAGGTAGATTTGATGGAATTAGATATGGATACAGAACAAAGAATTTTAAGAATTTAAAAGATATTTATAGAAATTCTAGAACAGAAGGTTTTGGAGCAGAAGTAAAAAGAAGAATAATATTAGGAACTTATGTGTTATCATCAGGTTATTATGATGCATATTACAAAAAAGCACAACAAGTTAGAACACTTGTAAAAAAAGAATTTGATAAAGCATTTGAAAAATATGATTTAATATTAACACCAACATCACCAACAGTAGCATTTGAAATAGGAACAAGAAGTAATAATCCTTTAGAAATGTATTTGGCAGATATTTGTACAGTTTCAGTAAATATAGCAGGACTTCCTGCAATATCAATTCCTTGTGGAGTAAATAGTGATAATATGCCAATTGGAATGCAATTGATAGGAAATAAATTTGAAGAAGATAAAATTTTAAGAGCTGCATATGCATTTGAAAAAGAGATTAAATTTAGAGATAACTATAAACCAGAATTTAGAAAATAGAATAAAAAGGAGGACAAGATAGATGTCAAAAAATGATTATGAGATAGTAATGGGATTAGAAGTACATGCAGAATTATCAACTAAAACAAAAATATTTTGCTCATGTCCTACAGAATTTGGTGGGGAACCTAATACACATTGTTGTCCAATATGTATGGCAATGCCAGGAACATTACCTGTGCTAAATGAAAAAGTAGTGGAATATGCAGTAAAGGCTGGACTAGCTACAAATTGTGAAATAGCTAGAAATAGTAAAAATGATAGAAAAAATTATTTTTATCCAGATTTACCAAAAGCATATCAAATTTCCCAATATGATATGCCATTATGTGAGCATGGAAATGTAGAGATTCAAAATGAAAATGGTGAAAAAACAGTAATAGGAATAACAAGAATACATATAGAAGAAGATGCAGGTAAATTAAATCATAATGAATTTGGAGCAGGAAGTTTAGTTGATCTAAATAGAGCAGGAGTACCACTTATAGAAATAGTTTCTGAACCAGATTTGCGTTCAGCTTATGAGGTTGAGCAGTACTTGAGAAAAATTAAATCAATATTAGAATATATTGAGGTATCTGATTGTAAAATGCAAGAGGGATCACTTCGTGCAGATGTTAATGTTTCTGTTAGAAAAAAAGGTGAAACAAAATTTGGAACAAGAACAGAAATGAAAAATATGAATTCATTTAGATCAATAGTAAGGGCAATTGAATATGAATCACAAAGACAAATTGATCTAATTGAAGATGGTGGAATAGTAGAGCAAGAAACTTTAAGATGGGATGATATATCTGGAAGAACTTTTTCAATGAGAGATAAAGAAGATGCACAAGATTATAGATATTTCCCTGATCCAGATTTAGTAACAATTAGATTATCTGAAGAATATATAGAAAATATAAAAAATAATTTACCAGAATTGCCAGAAAGTAGAAGAAAAAGATATATAGAAGAATATAAATTATCTGAACATGATGCAAATCTATTAACAGGATCAAAATATTTGTCAGATTTATTCGAGGAAGCAACAAATAAATGTAATAATGCGAAAATGGTATCAAATTGGATTTTGTCAGATATATCTAGAATATTAAATGAAAAAGAAATAGAACCAGATCAAATACCTTTTACAGCAGAAGAATTAGCTGAAACTATAAAATTAATAGAAAAAGGAACTATAAGTTCTGCAATAGCTAAAAAAGTAGTTGAAGAATTGTTTAAAGATCCAAAAGATCCAAATGAAATAATAAAAGAAAAAGGATGGATCCAAATTTCAGACGAAGGTGTAATAAAAGAAGTTGTTTTAAAAGTGCTGGATAATAATAGTCAATCTGTAGCAGATTATAAAGCTGGAAAGGATAAGGCTCTAGGATTTTTAGTAGGACAAGCAATGAAGGAAACAAAAGGAAAAGCAAATCCTCAAATGTTGAATAAAATGTTTATAGAAGAAATTAAAAAAAGATAAAAAAATTACTGAGAATGTAAGTTTTATATATACAGTCTCAGTAATTTTTTTTGTTGTATTAATTATTTTTCTTCATTATTATCATTATTATCTTCTTTTTTGTCTTCATTATTTTCTTCTTCATTATCTTCTTTATTTTCCTCTTTTTCTTCTTTTGATTTAACTTCTTTTTTAGATTTTGATTCAATTGGTTTATTTCCATTAAACATATGATATAAAACTACACCAAAAGCTAATACATTAACTATTAATCCATATAACATACCAACAATAGTAATATTATTTAATAATTCTCCTATAATGAATATAATTCCTGCTAATAGAGAAGAAAGAACAATTTTATCAAATTTCTTTGATGCTTTCATCTTTCTGCATAATATATTACCTAAAGCTATTGCAAGTATTGGTGTTGAAATTGAAATTAGGAATCCATATCCAAATATAAGTGAAATACATGCAGGTAAACCTACTAAAATTAATAATAATACTATCATTGCTACTGGTGCAACTACTACACCAAGTAAACCTGCACCTATTACAGGTAATGTTTTTTTAGTAAGAATAACATCTGAATTCTCTACAAATTTTGGTGTTACTTTATTTAAAATAAGCATTACAATCATTGTTAAAACAACTATAGCTATAAATGTTGTTATATAACCACTAATTAAATCTTGACTGCTTATAGTAGATATATTGCTAGCATCATAATTAATTTCACCTGTTACATATTTAGAAATTTCTTCTTCATTTAGTTGAGAACTTGAGCTATAGTTAAAGTTTTGACCAACAACTTTTGCATCTGATTCTGATGTAATTTCTGATGTAGGTATAAAATTAACTGATTCAACACTTGCGTTAACATCTGAATTTACAATTAAAGGAGAGTCTGGATTATATTTAAAGTTAAGTGTTGAAGCTGTTATATATGCATCTCTTCTAATAAATCCTTCTAAATTAACTTCAGAAGCGGTAAGTTTTATATCACGATATATGTATCCATTAGATGAAAGATTAAAATTATTACACATTGCGTATATATCATAAACAATACCATCTATAGTAATAGTATCAGCAAGTGCAAAAATATTACTATAAACATATCCTCCTTGAGTTGCAGAAGATATTGTAAGTTCATTAGCCATTACAAATAAGTCTCCACCAATTTCTCCAGATATAGTAACTTTATCACCAATTATAAAAGCATTTCCATCAACAATTTGGTTAACTGTAATATTTTCTCCACTTACAAATAAATCATGTTCTACCCAAGTACTTTCATCTGTAAGAGAAGTTGTAGTTTCTGTACTAGTGTCATCATTAGCCGTATTCTCATTTGTTGTGGTGTTTTCTGTAGTGTCTGTGGTATTTGTTGGCTCAACTGTATTTTCATCTGCTGAAATAGCTGTAACTTCTGAATTTGTAGTTGTTTCAGCAGTAGTTGTTTCAGTTGTTGCAAAACATGTTGTAGAAAGAATAATTGAAATCAAAAGAATTGAAACTAAAAATTTAAATTTAGTTTTTAACATAAAAAAACCTCCTAAAACTTAATATCTTATGAAGATAATATATATCTTTATAGGAAGTTTGTCAATGAAAAAGAAAATAGATATTATTTATTTTTTTTAGATAAATAATATGCACAACCTGAATTAGGTGTTATATTTTGATAAATTATAGTATCTAAACAACATTTCCCGTTTTTCTGATATATGCAATTAGAAGAACAATTTATATTAGTCATAATAATCACCTACAATATGTATTGTAGGCAAATTTGAATATTTTATCCATTTTTCTTAAAATATTTGCAAAAGTTTTTAATTGTACAATTTTCACACTTAGGAGACCTGGCTGTACAAGTATTTCTACCATGCCATACAAATAAGTGGTTTACATCTTTGAAATATTTTTTAGGTATTTTTTTTATTAAATCTTGTTCAATCTTTTCTGGAGTTTCTTCATTAGAAAGACCAATTCTATTTGAAATACGTTTAGCATGAGTATCTACTGCAATTCCCTGTGGATTATTATATGCTTCTAACATTATAACATTAGCACTTTTTCTACCAATACCAGGAAGTGACACAAGTTCGTCCATAGTGTGTGGTAATTCTCCATTAAAATCAGACATTATTTTTTGAGCCATTAATTTAATATTTTTAGCTTTATTCTTATAAAAACCACAAGGATGTATTAAATCTTCTAATACACTTAATTCAATTCCACTAAAATCTTCTGGTGTAGAATATTTTTCAAATAAAGCAGGAGTGGTTTTATTAACACGTTCATCTGTACATTGGGCAGATAAAAGTACTGCTATTGCCATTTCAAAAGGGGTTGAGAAATCTAAACTACATGTGGCATCTGGGTATGTTTTTTTTAATATTTCAATTATATCTATAGCTTGTTGTTTTGTCATGATAATTCTCCTTTGAAATTTAATTTATATAAGTATAATCTAAAACAAAACAAAATGCAACTATTTATGTAACGTTTGAAAAATGTATTAATATAATATAATAAAGAGGAGGTAAGAATTATGTTCGAAGCATTAAAAAAGACTATAGGTGTATGTTTAATAGGTATTGGCTTAGGAATATTGTTAGTTCTATTACTTCCAATAGCAGGCTGGTTATTTACTATAGGTTTAGTATTGGCATTAGTTGGATTTATGTGGCTATGTAATTAAATTATGAAAGAGAGGGATATATATGACAATAGTAGTAAAAAAGGTTCCAAAGTTTTTAAGAGGATTTGTAAAGTTAATATTTGGAATAAAATAAATATACATAAGAAAAATAGTTATAAAATTAATACAAATAAAAGCTAGTTTCAAATCTAATGAAACTAGCTTTAAACTTCTTAAGAAATTTAATATATTTAATAAAAAGTACTGCGCAAATACTCATTATATTCATATACTAAGCTCTGTTAACTTTTCCTGAACGTAAACATTTAGAACAAACATAAATTCTTTTTGTTTCTCCATTAACTATTGCTTTTACTCTTCTTAAATTTGGTTTCCATGTACGTGGAGATCTACCACTAACATGAGAACGTGCTATACTAACTTCGTTTCCATGTGATATTGATTTTTCACAGATTGCACATTTTGCCATGATTTTTGCACCTCCTATATGCTTAAATAAAATTGACTAAGTAGTAGTTTATCATAAAAAATTAAATTTGACAAGGGATTTTGCGAAAAAAGCTAAAAATAGTGGTTAATAGCTGTTACAATTCACAGATTGTTTTATCTTAATAGGTGTATTCTGAATAATATTTATTAGCTTAGATTAGAAATTCTATTTTCTAACTTTAATTAATATGACGAGGACAAGATAAAACAATCTGTGAATTATAACGTTTAATTGACTGAACGCTAAAGAAAAGATATAATACATTGGAAAGGATTGTAAATAATTATGGAAAAATTAAAAATAAATGAATTATCAAGCAAACTAAAAAATCAAATAATATATTTTGAAGAAATGAATTCAACTCAAGATTATGCTAAAAATAAAACAAATATAGAAAATGGTGGGGTAGTAATAACAGATAATCAAATAAAAGGTAAAGGTACACATGGTAGAAAATGGTATACAAATATGTGTGAAAATATAACAATGACAATTACATATTTTCCACAATGTGATATATCTAAAATGGAGGACTTTACAGTAAAAATAGCAGAAATAATTAAAAACGTTGTTTTTGAATTATATGGTTATAAACTGGAATTAAAACAGCCTAATGATTTATTATTAAATAATAAAAAAATATGTGGAATCTTAACAGAATGTAGTACTGAAGCTGGTGTTGTAAAAAAAGTGTATATAGGAATAGGATTTAATGTAAATCAAAAAAATTTTAATAAAGATATAGAACAAATAGCAACATCATTGTTAAAAGAATTCAATATAAAATTTAAACGTGAAAAAATTATTATTTCAATAATAGAAAAGATGAACAAATTAATATCATCCTTGTAAATACAAGTTGTACCATCTGGTCAGAAAGGTAGAAAAAAAAGCAAAAATACTATAGAATTAAGCAGAATTAATGGAGAGGTGTATATGGTAAATATAGAAATAAAAGGCACAGGAAAATATCTACCTAAAAATAAAGTTACAAGTAAGGAACTTGCAAAAAAATTTAATGTTACAGAAGAATTTATTACTAAGAGAACAGGAATACAAAATAGATATTTTTCAAAAGATGAAACAATAGTACAAATGGCAATAAAAGCAGTGCAAAATGCACTCGAAAATTCGAAAATCGAAAAAAGTGAAATAGATTTCATAATAGTAGCAACAACAACAACTAATGAACTAATGCCTGGGATATCATACAGGTTGCAAAAATTTTTTGATTTAGATAATTGCATGTGTTTAGATATTTTAGCAGGTTGTAGTGGTTTTATTAATGCATTTGATATAGCTGTAAATTACATTAAAATAGGAAAAATAAAAAATGCAATTGTAGTTGGAGTAGATATATTATCTAAATTTACCAATAAAGATGATATAGGAACAGCAATTATTTTATCAGATGGAGCAGGAGCTACAATAATAGGAACAGCAGAAGATGAAAAAATATATGAGTCAAATATAGAAAGTATGGGGCAATATGGAGATATTTTAACATGTAAATCAGATAAAGAAATATATATGGATGGAAAAGAAATATATAAATATGCAGTAAAAGAAACAGTTAAAAATATAGAAAAACTATTACAAAATAGTAATAGAACATTAGAAGATATAAAATATATAGTGCCACACCAATCAAATTTAAAAATAATGAAAGCAATAGCAAATAGATTGGATATAGATTTAGGAAAAATGTTTATAAATATACAAGAAAAAGGAAATACATTTTGTGCAAGTATTCCAATTGCATTAGATGATATGATAAAACAAGAAAGTTTAAAGCATGGAGATAAAATTATACTAGTAGGATATGGTGGAGGCTTAAATACAGGTAGTATTTTATTAGAAATATAAAAGTAAAGGAATGAGTGAAATGAAGATAGCGTTTATGTTTCCAGGACAAGGAGCACAATTTATAGGAATGGGAAAAGATGTTTATGAAAAATATGATTGTGCAAAAAAAGTATATGAAAGTGCAAGCCAAATTTTAGATATAGATATGTGTAAGCTTTGTTTTGAAGGAATAAGAACTACATATAGATCAAATGGCGAAATTCAAGAAAATGTATTAGATAAAACAGAAAATACACAAATAGCTATAGCAGTAACAAGTTTAGCAATACTAGAAGTTCTAAAAGAAAACGGAATAAAAGCAGATGTGGCTGTAGGATTAAGTTTAGGAGAATATGTAGCATTAATTTATTCAGGTATTATATCTTTTGAACAAGGTTTAAAGCTTTTAAAACAAAGAGGATATCTAATGGGAAATAAAGTAGAACAAGGAAATTATGCAATGGCAGCAGTTATAGGTTTGGATAGTAAAAAAATCGAAGATGTTTGTCAAAAAATGAGAGAAAATGGAAAATTTGTAGTCCCAGCAAATTATAATTATTCTGCTCAGACTGTTATTTCTGGATATGAAGATGTAATTGAAGAAATAATGGAAGTATTAAAAGAGCAAGGAGCAAAAAGAGTAATAAAATTAAATACAAGTGGTCCATTCCATACAGAAAAATTAAATGAAGCAAAAAGATTATATGAAAAAGAATTAGAAAAAGTGAAATTTGAAAAGGGAAATGTAAAAGTTATAAAAAACTTGGATGGACAATATTACAAAGATGAAGATAATATGGTAGATATATTATCAAAACATATTGTAAGTTCAGTAAGATTTGATAAAATGATGAAAAAAATGGTAGAAGATGGAATTGATACATTTTATGAAATTGGTCCAGGAAAGGCTTTATCAGGTTTTGTTAAAAAAGAAATTAAAGATGCAAATGTTGTATCTATTTCAAATGTAGAATCTATTGAAAGTATTATTAATGCTTAATGTTTGTGGTATAAAATACAAATTTTATAAAAAATCATATTGGAAAGGATTGATATTAGTATGGAAAAAAAGGTGGCTTTAATAACAGGTGGATCAAGAGGTATAGGAAAGGCAATTGCAAAAAAGTTTGCAGATAATGATTATAATTTAGTAATTAATTATATTTCAGATAACACTAATTTAGATGAACTTAGAGAATATCTAGAAAATGGAAATAATATAGAAACTTTATTCATTAAAACAGATATAACAGATTTTGCTGCTTGTGAGGAAATGGCTAAAAAAGCTATAGAGAAATTTGGTAGAATAGATGTATTAGTAAATAATGCAGGTATAACAAAAGATATGTTATTAATGAGAATGAAAGAAGAAGACTTTTCAAAAGTAATAGATGTAAACTTAAAAGGAACATTTAATGCAACAAAAACAGTTGTGCCTTATATGATGAAACAAAGAAATGGAAAAATAGTTAGTATATCATCTGTAGTTGGAGTAAGTGGAAATGCAGGTCAAGCAAATTACGCAGCTTCTAAAGCAGGGATAATAGGTTTTACAAAAAGTTTAGCAAAAGAGCTTGCTAGTAGAAACATATTGGCTAATTGTATAGCACCTGGTTTTATTAGAACCGATATGACAGATGTGTTATCAGATAGTGTAAAAGAGCATATAAATGAGCAAATTCCTTTGAAGAAAATGGGAACTGCAGAAGAAGTTGCAAATGCAGTATATTTCCTAGCTGGTGATGAGAATACATATATAACAGGTCAAGTTTTAAATGTAGATGGTGGAATGATAATGTAACAAACAATATTATGTAAAATGTCAATGTTTTGAAAAAAATAAGGAAGGGTTGGAAAATGGAGAGAAGAGTAGTAATAACAGGATTAGGAGCAATAACTCCAATTGGAAAAAATGTAGATGAATTTTGGAAAGGAATAAAAGAAGGAAAGTGTGGTATTGATGAAATAACATTAATGGATACCACCAACCAAAAAGTAAAATTAGCAGCAGAGGTAAAAGATTATAATCCAGAAGATTATATGGATAAAAGGACTGCAAAAAGAATTGATAGATTTTCACAATTTGCTATAATTGCAGCAAAAGAGGCTATGGCAGATAGTGGAATAACACCAGAAAATACAGACATGACAAGAGTTGGTGTAGCTGTAAGTTCAGGAATTGGTGGACTTCAAACAATAGAAGCTCAAAATGAAGTTGCTATAAAAAAAGGAGTGGATAGAATTTCACCAATGTTTATACCAATGTCAATAGTTAATATGGCTGCTGGAAATGTATCAATAGAAACAGGTGCTAAAGGTGAGTCTTTTGCAATGGTAACAGCATGTGCAACTGGTACACATTCTATAGGAGAAAGTTACAGAATAATAAAACATGGATATCAAGATGCTATAATAGCAGGTGGAACAGAGGCATCTATTACACCAACAGGAATTTCAGGTTTTGCGAATTTAAAGGCTTTATCACAAGCTACAGATAAAACAAGAGCTAGTATTCCATTTGATAAAGAAAGAAGCGGATTTGTTATGGGAGAAGGTGCAGGAATACTAATATTAGAAGAATTGGAGCATGCTAAAAAAAGAGGAGCTAAAATATATGCAGAAATAGTAGGATATGCTGCAACATCTGATGCATATCACATTACTTCACCAGCTCCAAATGGTGAAGGTGGAGCAAGAGCTATGGAAAATGCAATGCAAGATGCTAAAATAAAGCCAGAAGATATTACATATATAAATGCACATGGAACATCAACACATTTAAATGATTCAGGTGAAACAATGGCAATAAAAACAGCATTTGGAGATGCAAGTAAAAATGTGATGGTAAGTTCAACAAAGAGTAATACAGCACATATGCTAGGTGCAGCAGGAGGAATAGAAGCTATAGTTTGTGCTAAAGCAATACAAGATTCATTTGTACCTCCAACAATTAATTATAAAGTACCAGATGAAGAATGTGATTTGGATATAGTTCCAAACAAAGGTAGAAATATGGAAGTAAAATATGCTATGTCAAATTCATTAGGATTTGGTGGTCATAATAGTACAATCATACTAAAGAAATATGAAGAATAGAGAAATATAGTAATAACATGGATTTAATATATAAGTCTAAATTAGGAGGTAGAATCATGGATTATAAAGAGATAAAAAAATTAATGGATGATATGGGAGAGTCAAAATTAACAGAAGTAGAGATAGAATTTCCAGATGGAATAAAGATTAGTATGAAAAAAGAAGCAAAAACAGTAATGGTAGGGCCACAAGAAATAAAAGTGGCAAATGAAGTTGGAATGCCAGAAACAAAGGAGCAAGAGGATAAAAAGGTAGAAGAAAAAGAAGATAATTATAAAAAAGTTACAGCACCTATGGTTGGAACATATTATGGAAAACCATCCCCAAAAGCAAAAGAGTTTGTAAAAGTTGGTGACAAAGTAAAAAAAGGTGATGTATTATGCATATTAGAGGCAATGAAACTAATGAATGAAATTGAATCTGAATACGATGGTGAAATCGTAGAAATCTGTTGTAAAGATGAGGATATGGTAGAATATGGAACTGTTTTATTTAAAATAAAATAGGGATGTGTAAAGAGTATTTGGGAAATATTATTTTTTCAACAATATAATGTAAAGGAGAAAAATATAATGGAAGAAAAAGAAACAAAAAGTTTAGATATAAATGGAATAAAAGAAATTATTCCACAAAGAAGTCCATTTTTAATGATAGATAAAGTAGAATCATATGTACCAGGAGAAAGTTGCATAGCATATAAAAATGTATGTGTAAACGAACCACATTTTGAAGGACACTTTCCAGGGAATCCAATAATGCCAGGAGTGCTAATAATAGAAGCATTGGCCCAAACAGGTGCAGTAGCAATATTATCACTAGATGAATACAAAGGAAAGAATGCACTATTTGGAGGAGTAGACAAATTAAGATTCAAAAAACAAGTAATACCAGGAGATGTACTAAAACTAGAAGTAAAAATAATAAAAAGAAAAGGACCAATAGGAATAGGAGAAGCAATAGCAACAGTAGATGGAAAAGTAGCAGTAAAAGGAGAACTTACATTTGCAGTTGTATAAAATGTTGTTAATAGATTGAGGGGAACACTTGAAATACATTAGAAAATGATATATAATAGCAGTACTAAAAATCTTTGGAGGTGTTCTTATGGAAGCAACATGGATAAAGAAGGTTCTTGATGAAGCCAATAATCGGTGCATAAATTATACGAATCGATTTTGGATAAATCAAAACGCAAAAAGATTAGATATCCGAGTATGTGTGGAGGATTGTGTAACTGATCTTTCAGGTGTTGCAAGGAAATGTGCAAAAGATGGAACTGTGCTTGTTCAGGAAGGAAAAAGAATACCGTATGATTCTTTTAATCCTAAAAAAGAAGCATTAGTGCTTATCAAGTATAAGTCTGACGCATACTTGATTTCTTTGTACTCTCCAGAAGAATGAAAGTTTGGGTGGCTGTTGCCACCCATAATTTATAGGTTAGAAAGGAATGAGAATTATTATGAATAAAATGTTTAATTTAGATGGAAAAGTAGCAATTGTAACAGGAGCATCAAAAGGATTAGGACAAGGAATGAGTATAGCATTAGCAAAAGCAGGTGCGGATATAGTTGGAATAGGAACATCATCTTTAGAAGAAACAAAAAATGAGATAGAGAGAATAAGTAAGAGATTTTTAGGAATCAATGCAGATCTAATAAAAGTAGATAAAATAGATTATATAGTGGAAGAGACAATTCAAAAAATGGGAAGAGTAGATATTTTAGTAAATAATGCGGGAATTATAAGAAGAGAGGATGCAATAAATTATACTATGCAAGATTGGGATGATATACTAAATATCAATTTAAAAACATTATTTTTCTTGAGCCAAAGAGTAGCAAAAGAATTTGTAAAACAGGGAAAAGGAGGAAAAATAATAAATATAGCATCAATGTTATCATATCAAGGAGGAATAAGAGTTCCAGCATACACAGCAAGTAAAAGTGGAGTTATGGGACTAACAAAAGCATTAGCAAATGAATGGGCAGAAAAAGGAATATGTGTAAATGCAATAGCACCAGGATATATGGCAACAGACAATACAAAACAATTAAGAGATGATGAAAAGAGAAGTGCGGAAATACTAGAAAGAATTCCAGCAGGAAGATGGGGAACACCGGATGACTTAGCAGGAACAGTGGTATTTTTAGCATCTTCAGCATCAGATTATATACATGGAACAACAATACCTGTAGATGGCGGATGGCTTGCAAGATAATGTTCTTATAGTAAAAAGTGTATATTTATATTGAAAATACATATAATTATTACGAAAAAGTTCCGTAAACGGAAAAAATTCGTAATAAAAGAATTGACTAAATTAAAAAAGATTGATATAATTATTACGAAAAAGTTCCATAAACGGAAAAAATTCGTAATGGAGGTTCGAGCTATGGAGATAAAAAGAGACTTTTACTTAAATGAACTTATAGATAGAATGGACAATGGACTTATAAAAATAGTTACTGGAATAAGAAGATGTGGAAAATCTTATTTATTAGACCCAATTTTTAAAGATTACCTTATCCAGCAAGGAGTACAGCAAGATCATATTATAAAATTAAGTTTAGATGAGAGAGCAAATAGTAAGTATTTAGATCCAGATGTACTTGACGAATATATAAGAAGTTTAATTGTTGATGATAAAAAGTATTACTTAATATTAGATGAGATACAACAAGTTAAAGAATTTGAATCAGTTTTAATAGGATTTATGCATATAAGTAATGTTGAAATATATGTAACCGGAAGTAATTCAAAATTTTTATCATCAGATATTGTAACGGAATTTAGAGGTAGAGGGGATGAAATAAGAATTTATCCTTTATCTTTTGATGAATTTTTCTCTGTATATGAAGGAAGTGAGGAAAAGGCTTTAAATGAATATTATACTTATGGAGGATTACCATTAACTTTACTTTCTAAAACAGATAATGCTAAAACAAATTATTTAAAGACACAAAAAGAAAATGTATATATTAATGATATTGTTGAAAGAAATAATATTAAAAATAAAGAAGAATTAGAAATGTTAGTACAAATAATAGCATCTGATATAGGTTCATTAACAAATCCATTAAAATTATCAAATGTGTTTAAAGAACGAGATAGAAGTTCAACAATGACTGACAAAACAATATATAACTACTTGGAATATTTACAAAATGCATTTATTATAGAAAAAGCAAGACGTTTTGACGTAAGAGGAAAAAGATTTATAGAAACTCCACAAAAATATTATTTTACTGATATGGGAATCAGAAATTCATTTTTAGATTTTAGACAAAGTGAAGAGATATCACATACAATGGAAAATGTAATTTATTTAGAATTAAGAAAACGTGGATATAATGTTGATGTAGGATCAGTTGAAATAAGAGAAGGGAACAGCAAAAAACAATTAGAAATTGACTTTGTTGCAAATAAAGGAAACAACAAAATTTATATTCAATCAGCATTAGAGATGAAAACACCTGAAAAAGTTGCTCAAGAGCAGAAATCATTATTAAATGTAAATGACTTTTTTAAGAAAATAATAATTGTAGGAGATAATATAAAAAAATCACGTTATGAAAATGGAATAATAATAATGAGTATATATGATTTTCTTTTAGATTCTAATAGTTTGCAATATTAGTAAAAATAAAAAAATTGCAAAATGCAAGAAAATGTAGTATTATCAACATAATGGCAATAGCCGTGTTGAAACCGTTATAAAAATTATCACTTAAGGAGGTATACTGACACTATGGCAAAAGCAAAGAGTGTGTTTGTTTGTAATGAATGTGGATATGAGTCTGCTAAATGGCTTGGTAGATGTCCTGCTTGTAATGAGTGGAATTCTTTTTTTGAGGAGAAGATTGCAAAAGTAGACACAAGAACGGTTGGCTCTAAAGGGACAAATGGAAGAACACAGTCTAAGCCTATGAAACTTAATTCAGTTGAAGGTAAAGTAGAAACTAGGGTATCTACAGGAATTGGTGAATTAGATAGAGTACTTGGTGGAGGTCTTGTTAAAGGATCATTAGTTTTGCTTGGTGGTGAACCTGGTATTGGTAAATCAACTTTGATATTACAGATTTGTGATAAGGTTCAGGGTGAAGGTAAAGTTTTGTATGTATCTGGAGAAGAGTCTGCTGATCAAATAAAGCTTAGAGCAGATAGACTGAATATTAATAATGATGATTTACTTTTTTTAGGAGAGACTGATATAGATATAATAGAAGATAATATACTTGAACAAAATCCTAAATTAGTTATTATAGATTCTATTCAAACTATGTACAGTTCAGATATAACATCTGCAGCAGGTACTGTGAGTCAAGTAAGAGAGATTACAGCAAGAATTATGAGAGTATGTAAAGCAAATGCTATAACCACAATAATAATTGGTCATGTCACAAAAGACGGAAATATTGCAGGACCAAGGGTTTTAGAACATATGGTAGATACAGTATTATATCTTGAAGGAGAAAGATATTTTTCCTATAGGATATTGAGAGGTGTAAAAAATAGATTTGGTTCTA
>CALXJL010000015.1 GCA_944388615.1 uncultured Clostridia bacterium | reverse complement strand
ATTGTATTTCTATTTCTCAACCAATCTGAAATAAAGAATTCACCATCCTTTGATTTTAGCATATCTGTCAAAGATATATAATCTTCATTACCTTCGTTATAATAGTTTATTCTTGTATCTAAGACTTCGAAATTTTTCATAATATCACATCCTTTTGCCAATTTTATCAAACATACGTTCTATTGTCAATAGGATAATTTTCTTTTTTATAAAAATAAAGCATATGATTATAAATCATCATACACTTTATTATCTTTTCCTATAACTCGAACTGAGAATTATACAATTCAGCATATGCTCCGTTTTTTTCTATTAATTCATCATGATTTCCTTGTTCTATAATATTTCCATCTTTCATAACTAGAATTAAATCAGCATTTTTTATTGTAGACAATCTATGAGCAATAATAAATGATGTTTTTCCCTCTGTTAATTTATCCATAGCTCTTTGAACTATTTCCTCTGTTCTAGTATCAACATTACTTGTAGCTTCATCAAGTATCAAAAATGGAGCATCTTGAGTCATACCTCTTGCAATAGTAAGTAACTGTCTTTGTCCTGCAGATACACTATCATTATCTGATATTATAGAATCATAACCATGTGGTAATGTTTTTATGAAATGATGTAATCCTACTACCTTACAGATTTCTTCAACTTTCGCATCATCAATATTTTCACCATTATAAATTATATTCTCCTTTACAGTACCATTAAATAGCCATGTATCTTGTAAAACCATTGTAAACAACTCATGAACATTTTCCCTTGTTAATTCTTTAGTTGAAACTCCATCTATTTTTATATCACCGGAATTAATATCATAGAATTTCATTAAAAGATTTACCATAGTAGTTTTTCCTGCACCTGTTGGTCCAACAATTGCAACTTTTTGGCCTGGTTTTGCAATAGCACTAAAATTATTAATTGTTGGTTTATCATTATTATCATATTGAAAAACTACATTTTGGAATTCTATTTCTCCTTTAACTTTTGATTTATCCAATCTTTTTGTAACTGCCTTTTCATCTGAAATTTCTTCTTCATCAATAAACTCAAATACTCTTTCACCTGCAGCCGCTGTTGATTGAAGAGAATTCATTGCTTGAGCAATTTGAGATAATGGTGATGTAAATAATCTTACATATGTTATAAAAGCAACTATAACCCCAAATGAAATTATATCATTCATTGTAAGTAATGCTCCTACAATACATACTGCAACATATCCAAAATTTCCTATGAAATTCATTATTGGTTGCATTAACCCAGATAAGAACTGGCTTTTTCTATTTGCATTACATTCTTTTTCATTTAATATATCAAATTTTTCATTTGCTTGTTTTCTACCATTATATACTTTTACAACATTTAATCCTGAATATATTTCTTCTATATGACCATTTAAATTACCAAGTTCTTCTTGTCTTTGGGCAAAGTATTTTTGAGACTTACCTAAAATTACAAACATTAATATAAATCCTATTAAACTTGCTCCTATAGCTGTTAGTGCCATTATCCAATTAGTATAAAACATCATTATAATTGTTCCTAAAAATAATGTTGTACTACTAACAAGAGTTCCTAAAGATTGGTTCATTGTTTGAGCTATTGTATCAACATCATTAGTTACCCTAGATAAAATATCTCCAGCTTGATGCTTATCAAAATATCTTAAAGGTAATTTATTTATCTTAACCGAGATTCTGCTTCTTAAACTTTTAGCAAATTTGTTAGCTACATCTGTCATACAAATAGATTGTATAAATGTAAATAAAGCACTACATAAATATAAACATACTAAGAAAACAACAATTTTTGTTATTGCATCCATATCCATAAATGGTTTAACAACTGTTTGTATAGACTCCGGCATTTCATCTATTTTAGAATAAATTTCTTCTGGTGTCATATCTTCTCCTATTCCGGACATCTTATCTAAAAATTCTATTTGATCATTTACAGAAATTATAGTTCCATCTATTTCAAACTCTTTAAATGCTGAATTTTTAATTTCATCCGGAATTTGTGAAATATCCATATTACTTAAGTCCGATGTCTGCATTCCTGCTGTTATTTCTCCTAAACTTGATGTTATATTTGTTGTTATTTTTTCTAAGTTTTCTCTATTTACAACTAATCCTTCTGATATTTTATCTGTTATTTGTGATAATCTACTTGGAGCAATAATTGATAAAATTGATCCAGCTATTGCTAATATTAATGCTATATATATCAATATTCTAAAATTTTTTAATTCTTTAAATAATCTTTTTATTGCACCCTTAAAGTCTTTTGCTTTTTCTGCTGGTGCAGGTCCTGCACCAGGTCCCATTCTACGGCCACGTCTTGGCATATTTCTTTTTTCATTATTTTCTATTCCGCATTATCCAATTCCTCCTTTGACAATTGAGATAAAGCTATTTGTTTATAAACTTCACAGCTTTTCAATAATTCTTTATGTTTTCCAAATCCTACACATTTCCCATTATCTAAAACAAGAATTTTATCTGCGTTCATAATAGTACCTATTCTTTGAGCTACTATTAAGCTCGTTGCATTTTTTGTATATTTTTTTAATTCTTTTCTTAAAACACTATCTGTCTTATAATCTAATGCTGAAAAACTATCATCAAATATGTAAATTTCAGGATCTCTAGCTATAGCTCTTGCTATTGACAATCTTTGTTTTTGTCCTCCAGATACATTAGTTCCACCTTGTGCCATGTCTGTATCATATTGTTTTTCCATTTTTTCTACAAACTCTTTTCCTTGTGCAACTTCTATAGCTTTTTTTACTTTTTCATCTGTTATTTCCCCTTTTCCATTATCTCCATAAGCTACATTATTTTTTACAGTATCATTGAAAATAACAGCTTTTTGAGAAACATATCCTAATTTATTATGTAAAAATTCCTGCTTATAATCTTTTACATTTACTCCATCAACTAAAACTTCACCTTCTGTTGCATCATAAAATCTTGGAACTAAATTTATTAATGTAGATTTACCACTACCTGTTGATCCAATAAATGCAACAGTTTCCCCTTTTTCTGCTTTAAATGATATATTTCTCAATAAATACTCATCAGCATCTGGATATTTAAAAGACACATTTCTAAATTCAACTGTACCTCTTTCATCTGTAGTATCTTTGTCTATAGTTCCATCTTTTATAGTTATTTCTGTATCTAAAACTTCATTAATACGTCCTGCAGATACTTGTGCACGAGGTAACATCATAAATATCATGGCTAGCATTAGGAATGACATTATTACTTGCATTGCATATGAGCTAAACACCACCATATCTCCAAATAAAGATAATTTTTCTGTCATCATTGCATCTTTTATTAGATATGCTCCTATAAAATATATTGAAAGTGTTAAAAAGTACATAACCAAATACATTGTAGGTGAAAGTACTGCAAATGCTTTTTGATTAAATAATTGTTTGCTCGTTAATTCATTATTTACTTCTTCAAATTTATTTTCCTGATATTTTTCTGCATTAAATGCTCTTACCACACGAATTCCTGTTAGGTTTTCACGTGTTACACAGTTTATGTTGTCTATTAATCTTTGTACAATTTTAAATCTTGGCATAACAATTACTATTAATACAGCAATTACACTAAGTAAAATTACTACAGCAATTGCTGTAATAGCACTCCATTGCCAACTCTTGTTTAATATTTTCGTAATTGCCCAAACTGCTGTTATTGGTGCTTTTATTAATAATTGCAATCCCATTACAATAAACATTTGAATTTGTGTAATATCATTTGTTGTCCTTGTAATTAAACTACTTGTGGAAAATTGTTTTATTTCACTTGTAGCTAAATCTCCAATTTTGTTAAACAATCTTTTTCTAATATTCATTGAAAAAGTTGATGAAATATTAGCAACTATATATCCAACTATAACTGCCGAAATTAAACTTCCCAATGCACATCCTAGCATATATGCACCATTGTGAATAATGTCACTCATTTGACTACCTTCACTTTGAACAAGTACAGTAATTTCAGACATATAATCAGGCATTTTCAATTCTAACCATACCTGAACTACAATTAAAATTAAACATATTAAAGCAAGTAGCCATTCCTTTTTCCTTAAATTCTTTAATAATTTAATCATACTATCTTCCTTTCTTTCTTATGAACATTTGGGACGTTCCTTAAAGTTCATATTTTAATTTGTTTTATTATAATTTGTTTCCCCTATATTTTCTTTCATTTTATTAATAACTTTAGAAAAAATCTCTAAATCCTTTTTTGAAATCCCTTTAGTTATAACATTTTCTAGTTCATCTAAGGCTTTTTTATTTTTACTAAATATTACTTTAGCCTTATCCTGTAAAATTATTTTTTTAGTCCTTGTATCTTCTAAATCTGTAACTCTTTTAATTAGACCATTTTTCTCCATTGTTTGTAAAACACCAGAAACAGTGGCTCTTCTCAAATTCAATATGTTCTCAAGATCTTTTTGATATATCTCCTCAGATCCATGTTGCAATATATATCTAATTATCTGAGCTTGTGTTGATACTGGCTCTGGAACTCCATCAACTCCTTTTTTCTTGAATTCATCATTTTCAATACAATGCCTAAAAATCATTTTTTCTAAAGTCTTAATCTGATACAATATTTTATTCTCTATCATTATATTTTAATTCACCTCTTTTTGTATCATAGGATGTTATCTATTTTATAACTATATACAAAAATTGTCAATCCCCTTACAATCTTTAACAGAAGGTCTGTCCCAAATGGACAAAATGTCCATTTAGGGACTGTCCCGGAATGCCAAAATTGTCCACTTGGGGACGGACCTTTGACAACATTATATTTATGATATAATATCTATATTGAATAAAAGGGGGAAATAATTTATGTTAGAAGATTTGTCACTTGATAATTTCTTTAGTAGGATTTCTAATTGGTTTAATAAAGATAGAAAAAAGATTTTTTTTATTACTTTTATAATTGGATTATTAGCACATTTTGCATTATATTCAAAGGAATTATTAGCATATGATGCTTATTGGCATTATGGTGCTTTTCTGGCAAAGGGTTGGGAAATTTCTCTTGGTAGATTTCTTATCCCATTTTCAGATATGTTAAGAGGATCTGTTGTCGTCTCTAGTTTAACTACAATTATCTCATTAGTTAGCATATCCTTTTCAGCAATATTTTTAAATGATCTTTTAAATATAAAAAAGAACTACATAAGAGTTTTAACAAGTATTCTACTTGTTGTAACACCAACTATATCTCTTACTCTAATGTATCCTTATACAGCAAATGGGTATACTTTTGCAATGTTATTTGCAATTTTATCAATTTATTTTTTGAATAAAGCCAAAAATATCAAAAACATATTATTTACTATAATCTGCATTATCATTACACTCGCATTTTATCAAGCTTATCTTTGTGTAATAACTGCACTATTACTTATTACTTATCTTTTTAAATTAATTAATGATATTCCAGACTGTAAAGAATTTTTTAAGAAACTGATTATAGATATTGGAATTTTAGCATTAGGCATAATCCTTTATTATATTTGTTTTAATATAATAGTAAGAATATTAAATCTTAATATTACTTCTTATAGCAATGGCAATACAATTTTAAGCTTAGATACTATAAAAAACATAATACCAGCAATAAAAAATACATACATAACTTTTGCTGAATTCTATTTTACTGATAATATTTTAAATAATACTGGATGGTATAGACACATCTTAAATTTTATTTTTTTTACATTAATACTAGTAAATTTTATAACTATAATTATAAATAATAGAATCTACAAATCACCTAGTAAATTAATACTTTTACTCTTGATGATTTTTACATTTCCTATTTTCGCTTGCTCCATAGAACTAATTGCACAATCTAGAGATATTAATTTATTGATGGCAACATCACTATATTTACCTATAGTGGTATTACTAAAACAAATAGAAATAATGAAAAATAACTATTTCAACAATATTATGAATATATTATCTTACATCATTTCCATAATCATTATATGGACATTTGTATTATCAAATAATGCCACATACGTTGCTACAAGCTTATATAACAAGCAAATGTATGCTGTTGGAAATAGAATATTAGAACAAATAGAAAATAATAATGAAATAACTAATACCACACCTATAGTCGTTTTAGGACATATGGATTTCAGTATACAAAATGATAGTTTATTAGATTTAACAAATTTTGATGTATCTGATATAAATATTTGGACTTGGCAAATATTTTTACAAGACAATTTAGGTGTTGGAAGAGATATTTGTACATTCGAAGATTATGCCGAAATAGTAAATTCACAAGAATATCTTAATATGCCTATTTTTCCAAATAAAGGTTGCATAAAAATAATTGATGGCACAGCTGTAGTTAAACTTAGCCCTTGAACTTTGGGGACGTTCCTTAAAGTTCATTTTTATAGATTTATATTTATATTGTAAATAGATTTATAAATAAAAATGAACTTTAAGGAACGTCCCCAAAGTTCACTTCGATTTTAAAGTTCAATAATTTTTTCCCAAGGTAAATAACTTTTACCAAAATGTCCATAATTTGTGGTTTTTGTATAAATAGGCTCTTGTAATTGTAAATAATTTATTATTCCTCTTGGTGTTAAATCAAACTTATTACTAATTTTTTCTATAATCTCCTCTTCTGGAATAACTGCTGTTCCAAATGTTTCAATATATATTGATATAGGTCTTGCTATTCCAATGGCATATGACAACTGTATTTCACACCTCTTAGCTAATTTATTTGCCACAATATTTTTCGCCAAAAACCTTGCCATATATGATGCAGATCTATCTACTTTTGTAGCATCTTTTCCTGAAAAAGAACCTCCTCCATGTCTACTATATCCACCATAAGTATCTACTATAATCTTTCTACCAGTTAATCCGCTATCTCCTAATGGTCCACCTATAACAAATCTACCTGTAGGATTAATATAATATTTTGTATTTTCATCTAATAATTCACTTGGAACTATTTTGTTTATTACCTTTTCTTTTATATCCCTTTTTAATATTTCTAAGTCAGCACTATCATTATGTTGAGTTGATAAAACAATAGTATCAACCCTTTTAGGGTGATCATCCACATACTGGACAGTCACTTGAACTTTACCATCTGGTCTAAGATAATCTATTATTCCATTTTTTCTCACATATGTTAATCTTTCTGCTAATTTATGTGCTAAAAATATTGGCATCGGCATTAATTCTTCAGTCTCATCACATGCGAACCCAAACATTATTCCTTGATCTCCTGCACCTTCTGATACAACATCTTCTCCCGTTTTTTCTTCTAAAGACTTGTCCACACCTAAAGCTATATCAGGTGATTGTTTAGAAATATTCAAATGAATCTTGCAAGTTCTATAATCAATATCTAAATTTTCATTGTCATATCCAATTTCTTTTATTGTATTTCGAACTATTTCTTCTATATCTATATCTTCTGCTATTGATGTTATCTCACCTGTTACTAATATTTCTCCCTTTCCTGCTACAACCTCACATGCAACTCTAGCATTTTTATCTTTTCTTAAATACGCATCCAAAACACTATCTGCTATATAATCACATAACTTATCTGGATGTCCTTCTGTTACACTTTCTGATGTAAACAATCTTCTCATTTTTATCACATTCCTTTCATTTTATAAATTAGTAATTATTGTACAAATCATAATACTTTCCTTTCATATTCATTAATTGGTCATGAGTCCCCTGTTCTACAATATTACCATTCTCAATAAAAATAATTTTATCTGCATTTTCTATTGTTGATAATCTATGTGCAATAATAAAACAAGTTGTATCTTTATTCATCAACTCATAAAATGCTTTTTGCACTAATTTCTCTGTAATTTGATCTACATTACTTGTTGCTTCATCAAGAATTACAATTGGTGTATTAGATAGCATAATTCTTGCTATTGTTATTAATTGCACTTCTCCACTTGATAACATATTTTCATTATTTATATATGTATCATAACCTTGTGGTAATCTTTCAATAAATTGATCTGCATGTGATAATTTAGCTGCTTTTATAATTTCATCATCACTTACATTATCCCTTCCATATGCAATGTTTTCTTTTATTGTGCCCATAAATAATTTTGTATCTTGTAATACCATTCCAATATTTTTCCTTAAGAAATCTATTGGAAAATCTTTTATATTTTTTCCATCTATTAATATTTCTCCAGAATTTATTTCATAAAACCTCATTAATAAATTTACAATAGTAGTTTTTCCTGCACCTGTTTTACCAACTATAGCTATTTTTTCTCCCTTTTTTACTTGTAGATTAAATTCTGTAATAAATTTTTTACTTTTTACATAAGAAAATTCTATATTTTTAAATTCTATTTCACCTAAAATCTTTTCATTATTTGAATTTATTATAGAAACTTCCTCTTTATTATCTAAAAATCTACAAATTCTGTCAAATGATGCATTACTTTGCTGTATCTCAGAAATTACTGATGTAATTTCATTAAAAGGTCTCGAGAAAACATTTGTATAAAGTAAAAAACTAGATATATTTCCTATTGTAAATTTACCTATATTATTTAATATAATTCCAAAAATGCTAACTATAATATAACTTAGATTACTTATTAATCTAGCCACCGGATTTGCAAGTGATGAATAAAATTGTGCTTTTCTTCCTATTTTATATAAATCATTATTTATATCTATAAATCTATCTTGAGCATTTTTCTCATAATTAAAATCTTTTATTAATTTATGACTTGTTACAATATTATCTGTATAAGCATTTAATTTTGCTGTTATATTAGCTCTTTTATTATAGTATTTTCTAGTTTTATTAGTTATTATTTTCGAAGTGATAACTGCTATTGGTGCAGATATTAACACTATAATTGCCATAATTATATCTATTCTTAACATTATTATTGTAGCTCCTAACATTGTTGTAATCCCATACATAATTGTTACTATTGAATTAGATACTCCATATGCAATATTTTCAATGTCTACAGAAAATAAGTTTATAATGTCTCCAAAAGGTAGTTTGTCTATATTGGATAATGTAATTTTATTTAATTTATTATATAACTTACTCCTTAATTTTGTTGATATATCATTTGAAATATAATATGATAATCGATTTAGAAATAAGACTGCAATCATATTTATTACATATATAACAAATAAAATTATAAGTGATTGTACTATATTTTCTGTTGCAATAATTTTATCTATTATTTCCCCAATATATACAGGAGCAATAATTGCACTACCACTACCTATTAGTGATAATATAATACATAAAGCGAGCCTAGATTTATATTGTATAATTAAACTATAAATATTATGTTTTTTCATAATATGGTATTGCTCCTTTCTACCTAATTCTACTTAATTTTTTTTAATCTTCCATTATTTATTTCTAAAATTAAATCTGCTTTATCTAAATTATCCATTTTATGTGATGTAATTATTGTTGTTATATTATTTTCTTTGCTAAAATTAATTATATTATTTATAACCTTTTTTTCAGTTATATTATCTAGTGAATTTGTTGCACAATCAATTAATAATATCTTTCCTTTTCCAATAAAGGCTCTTGCTAAAGCTATTCTTTGTTTTTGACCTCCTGATAAATTACTTCCTCCGTCATTTATCAAATAATTATATTTTCCGTCTAATTTTTCAACAAATTCGCTTGCCTCAGAATATTTTAATGCTTCATCTAGTCTGTCTTCCTTTTTCCTTCCTAAAAGAATATTACTTTCTATTGTATCATTTAATAGCATAATATTTTGTGATATAAATATTATATTTTCTTTAACAAATTTTTCATCATAATCTAATATATTTTTTCCAAAAATTTGTATTTTTCCACTTGTAACATGATAAGTTCCATTTATTAAGTTTAGTATTGTAGATTTCCCAGATCCAGTCATTCCCACTATTCCAACTACATCACCTTTTTTTATCTGATAATTAAGCTTGTCTATAAATTTTTTTGTATTATATTTAAATTCTACATTTTTTAATTCAATTGCTATATCAGTATCAACAAACTCCTTTATTTGACCTTTATTCTCATGTGTTTTTTCTTCAAAAATTTCTCCAATTCTTTGTGCAGATGTGTATGCCCTTGTGTAAATGGTAATTAAATTCGAGAATATTATAATTGATGCTAATATTTGAGTAATATAATTTATTATAGCAATTAATTCTCCTCCTGTTAGATTGTTAGTATTAATTTGTATGTTTCCATAATATAATATGATGATTATAGTAATATTTAATATAAATGTAGTAATTGGATTCAAATATGATGATACCACATTTGTTTTCATTATTAATTTGTTTCTTTGCTCATTTAATTTTTCAAATTTATCTATTTCTTTACTCTGAGCCACAAAACTGCGTATTAATCGTATATTTGTGAGACTCTCTTTTACTTTTAAAACTATTTTATCTAAACTTATTTGTGCTTTTTTTAATAAATTAGAAGATCTCTTTATTATAATTAATACTATAATTGTGAATATCACGATTGAAATTAATAATATTGTCGCTATCTTCTTATCTATAATAAATGTCATAACCAATGATGCAATACATATAAAAGGCACTCTTATAACCAATCTAATAAACATTGCAGCAGCTAATTCTAAATTAGTAGAATCATACATTATTCTATTTGTGATATTACTAGTTCCATATTTTTGTATCTGTAAAGTTGATAAATTCGTAATATGCTTAAATAATTTATTTCTTAAATCTGTTCCAAAACTTTGTGATGTTTTTGCTGCAATATATTGTGCACACACAGCAAATATAAGCCCCAATATAACTAGCCCCACCATTTGCAAAGCCGTCAAAACCAATTCATCACCTTGTACCAGACTATCAATAACAGTAGCTATTAATAAAGGTAACAAAACCTCTATAATCGCCTCTATCAATTTAAATATTGGGCCAACCACCAATGATCTTATATATACTTTTAACACATTAAAAATCTCTCGCACAATTCCTCCCATTTATCTAATGATTATATACTTTTCTAATATTTTATAATATTTATCTACTTTTGAAATAATACTATACATTTACATAATTTTCAATATATTGAAGTGATTTTTATTTAATTATATTTCCACTTTAATTTTGCTTTTTCTGCTAATATATGGTATATTCTCATTTGAAAGGAGAGTGTTATTATGGGCAAGCATTCTGCTAAAAAAGTTAATAATAGAAATCATAAAAATAAAGATAAACTCAAATCCAGAAAAGGTAAAAAAAATAAAGTAGATGAAATAGATCTATCTGATGAAGATTTGAAAAAGATTGAGCGAAAAAAGGCTTTCCGAAAAAAATTATTTAAGTTAATTTTGTTGTTCTTAATTATCTTATTAATATATATTGGTATTACTTGTTACAGATGGGTATCTATTGCAAAAGAAATGATGCCAAATACTAATTCTATAATAGTAGATTCTAATGGTACTACTATTGCAACACTTGGTAGTGAAAGGATTAATAAAAATGTTTCATTATCCGAATTACCTGAAAACTTAAAAAATGCATATATCGCTATAGAAGATAAGAGATTTTATAATCATCATGGTGTTGATGTTAGAAGAACTGCTTCTGCTGCTTTTTCTTATATATTACATGCTGGTTCTTCCTCTTTTGGTGGAAGTACTATAACTCAACAATTAGTAAAAAATATTACAGGAGATAACCAAACTTCTATTATCAGAAAAGTAAAAGAATGGATAAAAGCCTTTGAACTAGAACTATTTTCATCAAAGGAAGATATTTTACGAACATATTTAAACATTATTTATGTTGGACCTAATATATATGGTGTTGAAATGGGAGCCCAATACTACTTTAGTAAAAGTGCTACAAATCTAAGTTTAGCCGAATGTGCTTTTTTGGCTGGTATTAATAATACACCTAATTCATATAATCCATTCGGTGATACAGATAATTCTGAAAAAATATCTAATAGGACAAATACTGTTTTAAAAACAATGTTAGAGCAAAACTATATTAATGAAGATGAATATAACTCTGCTATTGCAGAAGTTTCTTCTGGATTAAATTTTAAAAAAGGAGATATTAGTTCAGAAAGTGATGGTGTTTATTCTTATCATACAGATGCTGTTATATCAGAGGTCTTATCAGATATTTCGGACAAAAAGAAAATAGATTCTGATTTTGCAACTAACTATTTATATATGGCTGGTTTAACTATCCATAGTACTCAAGATTCCAATATCCAAACCATTATGGAAACAGAATTTGAAAAAAACAAACATATTATTACTAATAATGGTTCCACATCACAAGCGTCTATGGTGATTATGGATCATAGTACTGGATATGTTGTTGGTTGTGTTGGAGGTCTTGGTAAAAAAGATACTGTTCGAGGATTTAATAGAGCAACACAATCTCTAAGGCAAAATGGTTCTGCAGGTAAGCCTTTATCTGTACTCGTACCAGCAATAGACAAAAATATTATTACAGCCAGCAGTATTTATGATGATACTAAAAGTGAATTTATGAATACTACAAATGAAATATATTCCCCTAGAGATAATGATAATCATTATTTAGGTAATATAACTGTTAGAAGAGCTATTGAGTCCTCACAAAATATTCCTTTTGTAAGAATTATGGAGCAAGTAACACCAAAAACCTCTATTAAATATCTAGAAAAAATGGGAATAAGTACATTAACAGATAAAGATGATAATCTTGCATTAGCTTTAGGTGGATTGGATAAGGGCGTTAGTAATTTAGAAATGTCTGGTGCATATGCAACAATTGCTAATAATGGAACATATATTGAACCAACATTTTATACCACTATTGATAACTCTAAAGGGAAAACTATAATGAAATCAAAGCAGAAGAAAAGAAGAGTATTTTCAAGATCTGTTGCCTTTATTTTAAAAAGTTTATTAAAACAACCTGTTGAAGGTTCTCATGGAACTGCAACAAATTGTGCTATTTCTGGAATGGATGTTGCTGCAAAAACTGGAACAACTGATAATAATTGTGATAAATGGCTTTGTGGATTCACAGATTACTATACTGCTGTTACTTGGTATGGATATGACTCAAATGAAAGTATAGAATATAGTGGTCACAACCCCGCAAGTGTAATATGGTCTGCAATTATGAATTCAATCCATAAAAATTTAGAGTCAAGGAAATTTACTATACCAACAGATATTGAAGCTGCTGCAATTTGTCCTACAACAGGATTACTTGCTAATAGTGGATGTCCAGATGCATATACAGAATACTTCTTAAAGAACACATTTCCTAATAGTCATTGTAATATTCATAATAATAGTGGTTCTTCATCTTCTAATTCATCTAGCTCACAGCCAGCTCAAACAACCTCACCTCAGTCCAATACACAGATAACTGAAAATATTATTACTAATACAACACAAACTCAAAATACTGTAACAAATAATATAACTACTCAAAATACAGTGGCACAAAATACTATAACATCAGACACGAATACATCTACTACTAATAATACTGCTATAAATACTAATACAGCTCAAAATAATACTACAAATACTTCTACTACAAATTCTATTTCTAGTAATTCTTCTACTGATACAAACAATACATCTATAGAAGATTAATTACAAAATAAGCTTCGCTAAACATTGCACAGAAAAATTGCCATGCAATTTTTCGCGACAACAAATCTTTGCGCTTCTTCGAGACCTTAAATATAGAAACAGTAAGTATGAAAAGTAGAGTAAAGGTCTCGCGAAGCTAGATTTGTTCTCTTTTAAACTTTTAGGAACATCCCTAAAGTTTTAATCCATATTCTTCAAAAACATTACAGTTTCAATTAAATCCATTACCGCATATATTACTACTATCCATCCTATTGTTGCAATAAGAGCTCCTGAATTAAACACAATATATATACCTCCTAAAAGCATACATATTGCAAGAAATATTCCTACATATGAAGCACTTGCATTAACAGTTCTTAGTTTTAAAGAAAGTCCTATTCTCATTAATCCACTATATATTATCCATGTACCAAGTATTAATCTAAAAATTGTTTCTATTACACTTCCATAAATCATTACTGCAATTCCAAGAATAATAGCAATAATTCCATATATAAGATCATAATTATAAAAATCATAACTACATTTTGCTGAAAAATAATTTATTAATTTAATAGCTCCTGATACTATTATAACTATTCCTATTATAGATGATATCATGTTCATTACTTCAGTAGGATTATTTATCAATATCAATCCTATAATAATAAACGCTATTGATGTTATTATACTTACCCAGCCTGTCTTTTTTAAAAAATCTTTCATTTAACATCCCTCATTTCCATAATTATATTCTACCACATTTTATCAAAATTTATAATTCATTTCAATACTTCCCCTATTATACAAACTCGCCATTTGCAAATCTAATTTATTTATTATTTTTGCACAATTTGCTAGTTCTTTTGTCACTTTTTTTGGAATAGCATTAGTTGCTTTATAACTTATTTCATGTTCTAGTGTTGACCAAAAGTCCATGGCTTTTGTCCTTATTTGTATTTCTACTTTTATTGGAACTATCTTTCCGACAATATTCACAGGCACTTCTACTATCATATGATAACTAGAATATCCGCTTTTTTTAGGTTTTGTTACATAATCTTTTTCTTTTATTATTTTTATATCTGTAAAAGATTCAATTAATTCTTTTATCTGAAATATGTCATCTTTTACATTACAAACAATTCTTATTCCTGCTATATCATTAACTTTTTCTATTAATGTTTTATATGTAAGTTCATATTTTTTCTTTTTCATTTTTTTCATAATGCTTTCTGGACTTTTTATTCTGTTACTTATATGGTCAATTAAATCATAACCATATAAATATTTGAATTCGTCTTTCATTATTTCTAATTTATTTGTTATTTCTCTTATAGCAATTGAATACACAAACATAATATTTTCAAAATTTTTATCTTTAACATTTACATTTTGCTTAGTCTGCAGGAAGTCTTCTACCTTTAATATACTATTTTTACTTTCCATAGGTTTCCTCTCCTTTTCTATATTGTTGTCATTTTATCAGTATATTTTGTGCGTATTATTGTTTAATTGTGTAATTTCTGTGAACATTTTTTATTTGGATGATGCTTCCTTATTTAATATATATTTACATTTTGTTTCTGTATCTTTTTCTGTATTAATACATTAAGTTATCTTTTATTTGCTTTCATCATTTTTTCCTTTTTGTAATCTTTTCTTATTTAACTTATTAGAATCTAGATATTTATAATTTAACGCATTTTTTCTAGTTATAACAGTTTCTCCTAAATTTTTTTCTATATCATCTCTTGCAACCTTAGCAGCATGTCCTCCCATGTTAGCAACTTTCTTATTTTCTTCTAATCCATAAGGTTTATGCTTTTTAGCAAGCTCTCTTGTTGCTATTTCTCCTAAATCTGTTAATGCTACTTCTATGTCTGTCATATTATCTCTTAAAGATTCTTTTCTAATTCCTTTAAATTCTTTATACTCTGATGCTTTCATTCCTGACCAAGCCTGATATATTTCATTTGTTAAAACTGCATATTCAATGTTTTTTGTTATCCCATTTTCTTTCCATATATCTGTTAATTTACGTCTATCTACAACACCAGTCATTCTTGCTTTAATCCAATTATCATCATATCCACGACTTCTATAATAGTCCACTGCACGATTAATAGCAAGTTCTGGATCAAATACTTCATCAATTCTTTCTTTTCCCATTTGAGCTAGCCAAAGTTTGAATGGTTCTGCTTTTGGACTTGGTATTGATTCAATCAATCTCAATATTCCTTTTGTATCTAATGTATCTGTTTCACGCATTTTTCCATCATTAGCTTTCATTTTCAACTGTACGATATTTTCGTACAGTTGACTTCCTTCTTCTGTTAATTTTCTTTTCAAATCTGACCAGTATCTTTTAGGTACATTACTATCAGTTAATACACTAATAATATCTACAACGCTAAAATAATATTCTTCTTTTTCAGAATCCCAAACACTTCTTATTTCCTTTCCTTCAAAAAGATTTGAAATTGTTTCTAATTTATTATTATCCATTTAGGCATCATTCCTTTATAAATTTATTATTGTGCACAAATTATATCAAGAATATACATTTTTTTCAATTAAAATTGCATTATTGCGCATAAGGCTCATTAGCTTATATTAGAAATTTTTTTGAACGTAATGAAAAAAGTATGATAAATTAAAAATCATACTCTTTTTTTCTATTTTCTTAGTTCTGCTCCAATTTTCTTATTTAGCTCTTCAATTATTTTATTCATTACATTATTTATTTCTTCATCTGTTAATGTCCTATCTTTCGCACCATACTCTAAAGAATATGCTATACTCTTTTTATTATCTGGCACACCTTTACCTGTATATACATCAAACACCTCTGTTTTCATCAATAATTTTCCTGCTGCTTTTTTTATAATCATTTCAATTTCTTGTGAAGTAATATTTTGATTTACTATAATTGCTATATCTTTTTTTATACTTGGGAATTTTGATATTTCTTTATATTTCATTTTTCCTACTTTTTTAGATAATAATTTATCTAAATTAATCTCTAGTACATAAATAGCTTCTTTATTTATACTAGGATGAACTCTTCCTATATATCCAACAATATCATTATTTACAGATATTGCTGCTGATTGACCCGGATGTAACTGTTCTGGCATTTCTCTATCTGTTACAAAACTATATCTTCCACTATATCCTATAAAATCCAATAATTCTTCTGTAATTCCTTTTATAATATAAAAATCTACTTGTTTTTTATTATCAACACCTAGATAAAATTCACCTGTCATTAAACATGCAATTTTATTTTCTTCTATATATTCTTCTCCTATTTTGGCAAAAGATTTTCCTATTTCAAATATTGATATATCTTTATTATTTCTAGCATTATTATATTCATATATCTTATACAATGATGGAATTATGCTATGTCTTAGTGTGTTTCTTTCCTCTGTCATTGGAGCTAATAAGCTTACTATTTCAGTATTATCAATTGTATAGTTTTTAGCTTCTTTATCATTTACTAATATATATGATAATGTTTCGTTTAGTCCTAAGCTTACCATTTTATTTCTAATTTCTCTAATTTGCTTATTATATGAACCTGCTTTTATTGGTAATATTGGTGATTTTCCTTCTATATTATTAACACCATATATTCTTCCAATTTCTTCTATTAGGTCTTCTTTTATAGATATATCTATTCTTCTTTTTGGAACAGATACTGTAACTTTTGCTCCCTCTACTTTTGTATTAAAACCTAATCTTCTAAACACATTTACAACATCATCTTTTGGGATTTCTATTCCTAATACAGCATTTATTTTATCAAATGTTATATCTATTTGTTTATCCTCCAAGATTGTTTTATCATATTTTGCTAATCCGCTTATTATTTCTGCATCTGCATATTTTTCAAGTAATACACATGATCTTTCAATTGCCATATATGTTCTGTTTGGATCTAAGCCTTTTTCAAAACGAGAACTTGCTTCACTTCTTAATATTTGTTTTGAAGTTTTTCTAATTTTCACAGGATCAAAAATTGCTGATTCTATTATTATATTTTTTGTTTTTTCTGTAATTTCAGTTTCTAGGCCTCCCATAACTCCAGCTAAACCAATTGCTTTTTCTCCGTCTGAAATAACTATATCTTCATTAGATAGATTCCTTTCTATATTATCAAGAGTTGTTAATTTTTCGTCTTGATTTGCCATTCTTACTTCTAATTTTCCTTTTAGTGTATCGGCATCATAAAAATGTAGTGGTTGACCTGTTTCTAGCATAACATAATTACTAATATCTACTACATTATTTATTGGTCTTATTCCTGAGGCCATTAACCTATTTTTTATAAATAATGGACTTTCTTTTATTACAACATTTTTTACTTTTTTTGCTAAAAATATTTCACAATTCTCTGTATTGACCTCTACCTTAAAATTATCATTTATATCTTCGTTTTTATTTTCATTATAGTTTAAATCTATATCTTTTACTTTTTTATCATATATAGCAGCTATTTCATGAGCCATTCCCAATATACTTAACAAATCACCACGATTAGCTGTAAGATCAAAATCAATAACCTCATCATCCATTTGCATAAATTTTAAAGGATCTTCTCCTGGATTTGCATCTTGTGGTAATTCATGTATTCCTTCTTTATCTTCTGGTTTTAAGAATTTATTGTCTAAACCAAGTTCAGCAATAGAGCAGATCATTCCATTAGACTCCACTCCTCTTATACTACTTGCCTTTATTTTGAAATCACCTGGTAATACAGCACCTGGTAATGCTACAATAACCTTTAAACCTTTTCTTACATTTGGAGCACCACATACTATTTGTAAAATTTCGTTTCCTACATTTACTTTACACACATGTAAATGATCAGAATCTGGATGCATATCACATTCGACTACTTCTCCTATTACTAAATTTGTTGCATTTATGAATTTTTCTGCCGAATCATATTCATTTCCTACACTTGTCATATCTTCAGCAAGTGTTTTTAAATCTACATCTATATCAACGTAATCTTTAACAAAATTTAAACTTAATTTCATTTTCTCTAGCATATGTTAGATCTAAATCTAACATATTTCTCCTTTCTTTTTATATTTTTAATCATTACTTCCATCTTATTTAGTAGTTATTAATCTTTTCTATCAAATTGATTTAAGAATCTTACATCATTTGTGTACAATAAACGAATATCTGTTATTCCATATTTAAACATTGCAAGTCTATCTAATCCTGTACCAAATGCGAAACCACTATATACTTCTGGATCATAACCATTCATTTTTAATACATTTGGATGTACCATTCCTGAGCCTAATAGTTCAATCCATCCTGTATGTTTACATAGGTTACAACCTTTTCCCGCACATTTAAAACATGTTACATCTACTTCATAAGATGGCTCTGTAAATGGGAAATAACTTGGTCTAAATCTCAAATTTGTATTCTCTCCCAGCATTTTTCTCATAAATATTTCTAGTGTACCTTTTAAATCTGCTAATGATATATTTTTGTCTATAACAAGACCTTCTACTTGTGCAAATTGGTGTGAGTGTGTTGCATCATCATCTCTTCTATATACTTTTCCAGGGCAAATTACTCTTATAGGTGTTTTTTCTTCATTTTGTAGCATTACTCTAGCTTGAACTGCTGATGTTTGTGTTCTTAGTAGATATTCATCTGTAATATAAAATGTATCTTGCATATCTCTTGCAGGATGCCCTTTTGGAAGATTTAGTCTTTCGAAACAATATTCATCTGTCTCTAATTCAGGACCTTCAACAACATCATATCCCATTGATACAAATAGATCTTCTACTTCCTCTATTATTCTATTTAGAGGATGCTTGCTTCCTCTTTTTACTTTTGTTCCTGGAAGTGTTACATCTATTCTCTCTTTTTCCAATTTTTCTTTTAGTTCTTCTTGTTTAAATTCCTCTTCCCTTTGTTTTATCAAATTATCCAATTCATCTCTTACAGTATTTACTAAACTTCCAATAACAGGTCTTTCTTCTGGAGATAAAGCCCCCATACCTCTTAGCACACCTGTAAGTTCACCTTTTTTTCCTAAGTACTTTACTCTAACCTCATCCAATTCACGTAAATTCGTTACATTATTAATCTCTTCTTTTGACTTAACTCTAATCTCTTCAATCTGCTCTTTCACAATAACTCCTCCTTTTTTATTCATGTCCAATGTCCATTGGGGGTCTGACACCGAATGCTCAAAATGTCCATTGGGGGACAGACCTTTATTTTGTATTTTATAATTTTAATAATATAAATCTATATTTTCATATTCCTCTATTAAAATATCAGCTGTTTTTTCAACAATATTGGGATTAAAATAATACATGCTTAAAATTCTTGGCATAATATCATTTTCATAATATTTATATCCTTTTATGATATCATACATTTCCGATATTGTTTCTCCATTTGTATTTATTAAAACTGCTCCATTATTCGTAGTGCCTATTAAAACATCATTATCTATATATGAATCATCAATATCTGTCCAAAAATTCCCTAATAATTCTAGCTCTTTATTCCTATATAAAACACCATCTCTAACAGTAAGTATATATCCATTTTTAGTAACTTCTATGTTTTCAGGCTCTGTAGTTTTTATACCGTTTTTGTATATTGAAATCTCATTATTTAGATTATCTTTAATAATTATGGTTTCATTATTCACATCTAATATTATGAAATCTCCTTCAACATAATATTTATTACCATCAGTATCAAACCATCCAACAAATTTTTCTTCATAATTGTAAAATGGTATACTACCATCACTATACCTATTATCTGATA
>CALXJL010000014.1 GCA_944388615.1 uncultured Clostridia bacterium | reverse complement strand
AAATGACTTCCCGTTGATCTACCTGTAGATCCCATTTTTTTTTTTTTTTTTCCTGCACTTACGCTTTGTCCTTCTTGTACAGATAGACTACTACAATGTGCATATATTGTTTGAACTCCATTTCCATGACTTATTATAACATGGTTTCCAAACCCATTTGTACTATATCCTGAATAAATAACCTTTCCAGCAGCAGCTGCTTTAATAGGTGTACCTTGTGGTCCCGCAATATCTATACCTTTATGGTTATCTCTACTCCTATTACCAAATCTCGATGATATTGTCCCTGATGTTGGATTTATAAAAGCTATGCCTAATTCAATTTTATTTCCTGTAGAGTTCGCTCCTCCACTAATATTTACTTCTGATGTATATTTTTTATTTTTTGTTTTTGCAACTGTAGTAGTTTTTTCTACTACCTTCTTTTCTACTGGTTTAACATATAATTCATTTACACAAGTTTCGATATTTGATAATTCTTTTAATTCTACATCATACTTTTCAACTATCCCTAATTCGTTTACATTTGTACTGTTTTTTTCTTTTAACTGATTTACTACAGATTCAGCTTGTGTAAATTCTTCTACATACTTCTTTTCTTCTCCATTTAAAGTTATAGCATAATACTTATAATATTTTACACCATCTGAAGTAACTTTTGCATATATTTCGTCATCATTTGATTCTATATCTTTTTTTAATAAACACATTTTATATGATGGCATGCTATCTAATTGAATAAATTCAACTTGTTCATCATCTTTACTTTCTATGTATTCATTTATTTTTTTCTGTAACTCACTTTTATTTTCTGTATAACCAATAACTTCGTTGTTCAATATTACTTGATATGTTGGTCTGTATGTTAAAGATAAGACTGTAATTATTATTAATGTAGCAAATATAAATAAAATTGCTATTTTAATCCATGTTCTTAATTTCATTAGTATATTTTTTATAATTTTAATTTTTCTCATCTCCAAAATTTAAATTATAAATCGATTATAACATAGCAATATAAATTGTACAAGAAAAAAGTTAAAATTGAATAATAATTAAATTATTCAATTTTAACTTTTTAAATTTTATTATTGTAATTCATTTTTTACAGTATTAATTTCTGGCAAAGTTGCTTTTTCCGCAGGTTGATAATATCCTTTTGTTTGCGCTAATTTAAATAATTCATATTGAAAACCTTCACAATCATTACGGATTCCTTGTATTGTTTGTCTTAATTGTGGATTTTCAGCTTCTGTAATTACACCTTGATATGTTTTTAAACTAGATTTTGTATTTTCTAGTATATCATTTACCATTGTCTTTTCATCCATGTTCTTACCTCCTAAAATTATTGTTGTAAAAATGTCATTAATTTTTGTTTAGTATTTAATGCATCTTGTGCAGATTTTGCAAATACTTGCTTAATTTGTGGATCTACAGCTTGTTGTGCATATGTGTTTAATTTTTGATATGATGTGTCATGAGCTCCTATAAGATGTCTCAAATTTTGTAATTCAACTTGATTTAAATCTGGCATAATCTTCCTCCTTTAAATTCATATTCTATTTTTATTATTAACTATTTTTATCGCATTTATACAAAAAAATTAGCTATTAAAAAATAGCTAATAAAATAATTTTTTATATTATTTCTAATCCTGCAAATTTTGCCATTAAGCGTTTATGACCAGATTTATCAAAATTTATGTCTACTTTTACATCATCACCTTCTTGTTCTACAGAATTTATTATTCCTTCTCCAAATTTTTTATGATATACACGTTGTCCTGCTTCATATTTACTTACATCTACATCTTTCTTTTGGTTGTTCAATGAACTCAAAAAACTATCTGCTGTTCTGCCAAATGAAACTGTATTATTTGAAGATATAGATCTTGCAGCTAATATTCCTTTATCATCCATTTTATATGTTTTAATTGATGACCTATTATTTTGTCCATATTCCCATTTATATTGTGAATCACCAAAGCTATCTTTTTTATTATTTCCAAATACTTCTTCAGCTCCTTCTAGTAAGTCTTTAGGAATTTCTTTAACAAATCTTGATATTGCATTATAACTTGTAGATCCAAAAATAGTTCTTCTTTTTGCACAAGTTAGATATAAATATTCTTTTGCTCTAGTTATACCAACATAGAATAATCTTCTTTCTTCTTCTAATTCTCTTTCTTCTCCTATAGATTTATAACCTGGAAATATTCCCTCTTCCATTCCAACTAAAAATACTACAGGAAATTCAAGTCCTTTTGCACTATGTAATGTCATAAGTGTTATACTGTCTTCTTCATCTTCCATATTATCTATATCACTTGTTAATGTTATTCCTTCAAGAAATTCAGAAAGTCCATTATCTGCAGATTCTTCTTCAAACTCAATTGCTACAGTTAAAAATTCTTCTAAGTTTTGTATTCTACTTTCCGCTTCTACTGTATTTTCTAGCTCTAATGCTTTTGTATATCCAGTTCTATTTAGTGTTTCTTTTATTAATTCAGATATTAGCATATCTTGTCCCTTTTGCATTAAATCATCCATTACTTCAATAAATTCTCTAGTATTTGCATATACTCTATTTAATCCATACTGCTCTGCATTTTTTATTACTTCATACATTGAAATTCCATTTTCATCTGCTATTTTTTGAATATTCTCAATACTTGTTTTTCCAACTCCTCTTTTAGGTTCATTTATAATTCTTCTTAAAGATAAATTATCTGATTTATTATATATTAATCTTAAATATGCAATAATATCTTTTATTTCTTTTCTTTCATAGAATTTTAAACCACCAATTATTTTATATGGAATATTTTCTCTTCTTAAAATATCTTCTATAGCCCTTGATTGAGAGTTCATTCTATATAATACAGAAAAATCTGCATATTTGTAGTATTCTTCTGTTTTTAAATGATTTATTTGATTTACAATAAAAGTTGCCTCATCATATTCATCTTCCCCTAGATATATTTCAGGGATTTTTCCCTCATCATTTTCTGTCCATAACTTTTTTTCATATTTTACTGTATTATGTTTAATTACGCTATTAGCTGCTTTTAAAATATTTCCTGTACATCTATAATTTTGTTCTAATTTAATTATTTCTGTTCCAGGAAAATCTTTTTCAAAATTTAATATATTTGAGATATCTGCTCCTCTAAAAGAATATATACCTTGGTCATTATCTCCAACTACTGTTATATTCCCATATTTTGATGCTAAAATTGATACAAGCATGAATTGTGCTTTATTCGTATCTTGATATTCATCTACTAATACATATCTGAATTTATCTGTATAATATTCAAGTACATCTGGATTTTCCGTAAGTATTTTTATTGCGTAATTAATAATATCATCAAAATCTATTGCATTATTTTCTTTTAATTTTCTTTGATACATTTCATATACTTGTGCAATCTTTTCTTTTCTATAATCTCCTGCATATTTTACGCTATATGCTTTAGGTTCGAGCATTTCATTTTTTCCATTACTTATTTCTGCTTGTACACTTCTATCTGTAAACATTTTGTCATCTATAGATAGTTCTTTTAAACATTCTTTAATTAAAGTTCTCTGATCTGTTGTATCAAATATTATAAATGTAGAATCAAACCCTATTCTATCTATATATCTTCTAAGTATACGAACACAAATAGAATGGAATGTTCCAATCCACATGTCTTTTACTGCATCACCAACTAGTGCTTCTACTCTTTCTTTCATTTCATTTGCTGCTTTATTTGTAAAAGTTATTGCTAGAATGTTCCATGGTTTTATATTTTTTTCTGCCATTAAATATGCTATTTTATGTGTTAATACTTTAGTTTTTCCGCTTCCTGCACCTGCTATTACAAGACATGGTCCTTCTGTTTTTAGTACTGCTTCTTTTTGTTTATTATTTAATCCTTGTATTAAATCTTGCATTTATTTCAATCCCTTCTTTTTTACTTAGCCCTATATTATCATATAGATTTGTATTATTCAATAGAAAAAAGTGAACAAATGTCCACTTTTTTATTTAGTAACAATATTTTTTTATCTTAGTATATATCATAATTCTAAATGCAGCATAATAATTATCTTTTTAAAAAAGTACTCATTCCTATTTGATGTTACTTAATGCTTGTTTTATATTGTTAATCCATTGTTGTTTTCCTTCTTCAGTTAAATGAATTCCATCACTACCAGCTAATGAATCTTTTAATGCTCCATTTTCCATCATATCTTCTGTTGTATCGATAAAATAAACATTTTCACATTGACTACAATATTCTTCCACTATATCATTTAATTCGTTTATTGCATTATTCTGATCAGTATGTCTACTTACAACATTAAATGTTTTTTGTACATAAATTGGTACATCTGAATATGCCTTTCTCAACTTATCTATAAGTTCTTTATGACTATCTTTACTATCACCTGGACCATTTATTCCTAGAGCAATATAAATTGATTTTACGCCTTCTACATTACTTATAGTCTCCCATCTTGCATCTCCACCTATATTATCAAGGTCTAGACCACTCGGTTCTTCTCTTATCCATTGATATGATCCTGAGCCTATTGCTGCCTTTAGTATTAAATCTTCAAATGTATTTCTAAGTAGTTGTTCTGCTCCATATCCCCATGAATCCGCAATAAATAACATATGGTCTGTAGCTACTTGGTTTTCTCCCTGTTGTTGATCATCTACAATTGGTACATCACTACTATTAGATATAGCTGTTTCTGCCATATCCACATAATTTACAAGTGTTCCATCTTCTCCTACAAAATTTGTATTTTTTATAGTATTTATCATTTCTTGTACTTCTTCATTTTCAGTATGCTCTTTTAACATATCTAATGCTTCACAATAATTATCTTCTAATGTAATCTTTCCATAATTTACTAATTTATCTAATAAGACTTCACTTGTTTGTTCATCTATTTTTTGATAAATATATTCTTTTATACTTTTTAATGCAGTTGTTTCTTCATATTCTGTTTTTATTTCTTCATATACTTTATCAAATTCTTCCTTTGCTTTTTCTTTTGCAGATTGCAATTCTTCATTTTCTTCATATTCTGTTTTTATATATAGACTAATTCTAATTCCTATTGAACCAGCTTGTACTATATTACTTCCTGCAGCCTCATAGGTCCAATTATCTTTACTCACCCATCTTTTATATGATATTGGATTTTCATTTCCCCTACTTACAAAGCTACCTCCTCTTAGAGCTACTGTATTATTTGAATCTTCTTGAGTTAACTCCCATAAATTTCCCCCTAGTCCAAAGATTCCATTTAATAAAGTTTCATTCCATAATCCACTATTAACATCATTTCCATCTTCGTCTTTTCTCACAACATATTTCCCTATGTCACTACTATCTGTCAATATTTGATTTTTTACTACATTTCCATTTGTCTCCATTATCCAATTTAATAAATAATCATATTCATTTGCATACATTATGTGACTCACCACTGTTTCACTTGTACTATACAAACTTGTTGCCACATTATTTGCTGTTTCAAAATCTTTTATATTGCATTTGCTAAATTTTTCATCTGTTTTTATTCCACCATTTCTAAAGTATTCTCCATTTTGTATTCCATATAAAAGATTTCCTTCAGAATCTCTTCCTGATTCTCCCATTGCTTTAAAAATATTTGATATGTATCCATCATTATTTATACTTAATTCAGCCTCACTTACATAGTATCCTCCATATTTTTCTATACTCTCAATCATTTTTTTGTATTCTTCGCTACTTTTACTCGTATCATTTTGACTCTTACTTACTGTACTACCGCTAGCCTCTTCCCTCATTTGGTCAATCAATTCAGATGCTGTATTAAATGTATTCATATCACTTACTGGCACCCATATATATGATAAATTATCTCCATTTTTAATTTTTATGGATATCTTTTCTCCATTTTCATCTGTTATATATCCTTCAAATACAAATCCTTTTGGTATACTTGCCTTATTTCCATTACTTAATTCTTTTTCTTCACTTATTACTTTATTTTCAGTTGTATCATTAGAGCTTAATTCTATATTATTTTCTTTTAATAATGTAAATGTTTTTAATGAACTTGATAAATTTATATTAATACCATTTTTACTTTGATATGCTTTTATACATGCTAATTGTTCATTTGTAAGTGTATTTGTATTTATATTTTTATTTTTATTATAATCATTGCTATTTAATATGTTTAATATATTATACTTTTCATCACTTATATCATTAATATTAAGTAATTCTAAAGTTTCACCTGTTTTATCTTCATAATATTCTTTATATTGCTCATAACTCATTTTGTCTAATTCTTCTCTTACAGCATTTAACTGTTCTTCAGATAATACATCAGAAAATTTTTGTATGAAATTTTCTTTATATTCTTCATATTGTACATCTTTATCTCTATTATCTATCATTACATAAAAACCATTATATTTTTTTATCTCATCTATTGTTGAATCTTTTGTATTTTCATACAATCTACCTTGATATTTTTCTTTAATATTTTCTATTGAATCAGTAGCTTCTTCAAATACATCTACATATGGTATCCACATATATTCATCTTTAGTTACATTATCTTGTATAACTACACCATTTTGTTTGTTACCTTCAATATATGTATATCCAACTGGTACTGGAATTTCGTCTTCTAATATTTCTTTTACAATTGAAGTTTCCCAACCATTTTCAAAATGTTCTAATTTATTTTCTTCTTTATTTTCTACCAGTTTATCTTGAGACTTACTCCATAGCCAAATAAAACATATTATTATAATTAGTATCAAAAATATTACACTTGCCAATATCCCCCATTTTATATGCTTTTTCATTTTCTTTCCTCCATTCTATACAATTTTACATTTTTCATTCTATCAAACATATTAGATATTCCTTTAATTTCATTTATTTCACAACCTGTTGGTTTTGTTATTATAAATTGTTTTGCATCATCTGTATCTGCTTCCAGAGCATAACTTTCAGGATCATAATTTCCTGGTTGTATATGATCTCCACATATTGCACTTTTTCCTGCAATTTGACCATTATTCTCATATTGCATAACTTCTATAACATTGTCATAAGTTAAATTATTATCTGCACTTGTAACTAATTTTGATGCTATTAAATATATAGTTTTTTCATAACTTCCAGATACATCATCTAGTTTATCTATTGTTCTTGTTAAATATATGGCTCCTTCTTTTAGAGTTTGTTTTTCTCGATATTCACTTTCAATTTCTGTACTAGTTTTTTGTGACCATTCTTCATTTGTAATATTACTATCTGTTAACATTTTTGCTTCACTATCAAATATTAATGTGCTATTATCATATGATAAATAATCTAGTAGTTCTATATTTTTAAGCATCTTATTTGATGTTATTTTTATCTCATATTCTAATTGTATAGTTGCTCCATGCATTATTTCATCATCTATATACCAATATGCTGGCACGCTTTCTTGTACAGCATTTTCTCCTGAGTAATCTTCTTCTCTTAATACTTGTCCATCTGCTAAAGTAACTTTTGCTTTTGATAATTTTTTTTCTACTGAAATAGTAGTATAATCTCTTTCTCTAAATATAATATCACTCATGTCTTTTCCTGCTCTAGATGCTATATACACTCCAGATGTTGCTGTTACAGTATAATCTCGATTGTTTGATATTGCATTATTAATTAAAGTCTCTCCACACATTTCATCATATTCTTCATATAATGCATAATCAATCTTTTTCCCATTTAAAATACTTCTATCTTCTGTAAAGTCTCCTGTAGGAGTTATTTCATAATCTTGCCAATTATATGTACCTATTCCATATGTAATTTCGATTCTATATTCATCACCTTCTTGTGGCATATCGAAAGAATATTCTCCTGTTTTAGTTATTATATCTGCATTTTTAGATGAATCTGTTAAATTAATTAATTTAACATAAAATTCTGTACTAGTTATTAAATTTCCATCATTATCTTTTATTCTTCCTCTTATATAGTACTTACTTTTTGTTTCATCATTTGGGTCTACCTCATCAGTTTTCAATTCACTATATCCTGGTTTTAATACTTCTCCTGTTTCTATATCTCCCTGTAGATTATCCATACTTACAATTGTTTTTATATTTTCTGTATTATAATTATCATGTTCTTTCTCTATTTCTATTATTTCTGTTCTACTATTTGAATATCCAAGCTCTTTTTCAGTTTTTATTACTTCCCCTATCTTTAATCCTACTATATTCTCCACTAAATCTTGTAAATCATTTGTATAGTAGTAATACTCTTTTGCTTTATCAGTTTTCGGTTGAAACATTGTTGAATCAATTCCATTATTATATCCTAATGTTGCAGTATAAAAACATACTGGTGTATCGTCATCATTAGAATTACTTATCCAACCAAATGGATTTTTTGTAGCCGGTGATATTCTATCCAATAAATTTATTATTACTATTTTATTGTTTTTGCTTATATCTATTTGACGTGTTTTTTCCTCTTTAAGATCATCATATATCTCATATCCAACTTCTTCTACTATCGATTTATTTTTTATATAATATGCCTTATCATCATATTCATATATTTTCTCTGAATAAATATTTCTTGATTTTAATTTTGCTTTAATCTCTTCAACTATATTATTTTCAAAAAATTGTGAATTCTTTGGTACAATAAAACCAATATCCAATGTTTGGTTGTCTATTGTTTTATTATACTCAATATGTTGCATTGTAATTATATCAACATTGCAATTAGAATACTCCATAGTATAGTTTCCTTCTTTTAAACCTCTAAATTCATATATTCCTTCACTATTAGTAGTAACACTAGCTACTAAATCATTATTAGAATATAAATTAACAGTTATTCCATTATATGGTGTACCTTCATTATCTAATACTTGTCCAGAAATCTTCCTATAACTATTCTCATCTAAATTAATAGAATAGTCTGCCAAGCTTGTATGATTCATAAATTTCAATAACATTACTATACTAACAATTCCCACCAATACATTGACAATTGCCAGGAACATCTTAATCTTTCCTTTGGTATTCATATGTTTCCTCTTATAAATAAAAATTTTCTACATTTATGATAACATATTCATTTAAACTTACAAGTAGATAAATACTCCTTCTGCTTAAATTTGTTACGGAAAAAGATTTTTTATAATTTATTACATTTATATTAAATTTTCATTACCATATTTTGTGTAATTGATTTTAAGAAACTTATATAATATAATTGGCATAGTTTATAAAATTTGAAAGGATTGGTTGAAATGAACTCAAGAAGAAAAACTCTATCTAGCAAAAGATTGGCATTATACATAACACTATTCGGAATATTTCTTGCAGCAATTTTATATTTTGTACTTCCATATATATTAAATTACCCTGCTAATACAATAGACAATGATTTTCAAATAAAAATGGTTGGAATAAAATATACTCATCAATATTTAATATTAGTATCTGTTTTAGTTGTATTAGTTTATAGTGCTTTTTTAATTGCATGTGGAAAATTATCTTTAAAAAATATAGAAAATAGAAAAGATAAAATTGGATATATAAATAAACTTAGAAAAAAATGTTTTAATTATCCATATTTATTACTAATATTAGTTAGTTTTATTCCACCAATAATATGTGGTATATTATTAGTTTTATTTCATACTAATTTTGAATTATTAATACGTTTATGTATAGTAATATTTACTGTTACAGCACTTCTTTCAATAGTATCTTATATGATTAGTAAAAGATATTTTGAATCAAAACTAATTCAGACATCAGAGATGGTAGATAATGTTCCTAATGGTATTCATCTAAACATTTGGAAGAAATTATGTATACAAACTCTGCCATTATTTTTATATTCTCTTGTATTACTTTTATTAATTAGTACAAGTATTATGACAACCGAAAAAGGTGATTTATTATATCATTTTTATAGAGAAGAACTTGTTAAAACCTTTCCAACAGATAAAGTTTATGAATTATCTGATGTAAAACAAACACTAGAAACATTTAATTTAAAATCTGAAAATGATTATATTGTAATACTTTCAGCAGAAAATGGAGAAACTTATTATTCACCTAAAGAATTAAATAATTTTTTTAAAGAATATGCATTAGAATATTATGATGAAATGAATGGACAAATATTTGAGTATTATGGAAAAGATACTCAAGGTGCTTTATTAAAAATTAATACAACACAAGGAGAATACTTTATTGGAATCCATTTCTCAGTATTTGGATCAAATATATTAACACCTTTCTTAGTTGTTACTTTCCTTTTAATTGCTTTTAATTTAATGTTTATTATTTATATAGGAAAAGGATTATCTGAAGATATCTCTAATATTTCTAGTGGATTAGACACTATCTCTAATTTAGACAATATATTACTTTCAAAAGATTTACCTGTTGTTTCTAATGATGAAATTGGTGATCTAACACTTGCATTTAACAAAATTCAAGATTTAACAAAACAACATGTTGATCAATTACATAATAATCAAGATAAACTTATGGAAAAAGAACGTTTAGCATCACTCGGACAACTTATTGGTGGTATAGCACATAACTTAAAAACTCCAATTATGTCAATCTCTGGGGCTGCAGAAGGATTAAGTGATTTAATAAAAGAATACGATTCATCTATAGAGGATCCTCAGGTTAATGCAAATGACCATCATGAAATTGCAAAAGATATGTCTGTTTGGATTCAAAAAATTAGATCCTATACTGAATATATGTCAGACGTAATTACTGCTGTAAAGGGACAAGCTGTTAATTTTTCAAATGAAAATTCAGATTCTTTTACAATAGAGGAATTACTAAAAAGTATACATATATTAATGAAACATGAATTAAAAAATGCACTAATTAATTTAAATATGCATGTAAATATTGATGAATCTCTAAAACTTCGTGGAAATGTTAATAGTTTAGTACAAGTAATAAATAATATGATTTCTAATTCAATTCAAGCTTATAATGGTCAAACTAATAAAGATATTGATTTAACAATTGACATTATAGATAATAAATTAAATATAATAGTACAAGATTATGCATCTGGTATGAGTAAAGAAGTAAAAGATAAATTATTTAAAGAAATGATTACAACTAAAGGGAAAGATGGTACTGGATTAGGATTATTTATGTCTTATTCTACCATTAAAGCACATTTTAATGGAACTATAACTTTTGAAAGTGAAGAAGGAAAGGGAACAACATTTACAATCCTACTACCTTTATAACTACTATTGCAATTTCTAAAGCAAACTTATATAATGTTGAAAAATAAGATTAAAGCAGGTGATTTCATGAGAAAAGGTCTTAATAATGATGTATCTAATGGATATAAAATATTAGCTGTTGATGATGAAGCAGGAATATTAGATTCTTTGTCAATATTCACTAGACGTTCAGGATATAATTTTACTGGTATAACAGATCCATTAGAAGCTATAGAAAGAATAAAAAATGAACATTTTGATTTATTGGTATTAGACTTTATTATGTCACCAATACATGGTGATCAGGTGGTTGAAGAAATACGTAAATTTAATAAAGAGTTATATATTTTATTACTAACTGGACATAAGGATTTAGCTCCTCCTTTAGAAACTATTAGAAGATTAGATATTCAAGGGTATTGTGAAAAAAGTGATAAATTTGATCAATTACTCCTTTTAATAGAATCTGGAATAAAATCTATTGAGCAAATGAATGAAATTAAAGAAATAAATGAAAGATTATCTGATGCATATGATCAATTGGAAAAAGCTTATTTAGAAAGTGTTGAAACATTAAGATATACTGTTGAAGCTAAAGATTCTTATACTAAAGGTCATTCTGATAGGGTTTCAGCTTATTCTGTCCTTATTGGTGAAAAGCTTGGGTTATCTGATACTGATATAAAAACACTTAGAATCGGTGGATTATTCCACGATATTGGCAAAATTGGAATTCCAGATAGTATTCTTCTTAAAGAGCAAAAATTAACAGATCAAGAATACTCAGAAATAAAAAATCACCCTTCAATAGGAGCACATATATTATCTAATGCAACTATTTTTAAAGATATAATTCCTATAGTTCTTTATCATCATGAAAGATTTGATGGTAGAGGTTATCCTAAAATGTTAGCAGGAGAGCAAATACCTTTATTAGCCAGAATAACAGCAGTTGCAGACACATTTGATGCTATGACTTCTAAGCGTTCTTATCGTGATGCTATGCCACTAGATGTTGTAAAAGAAGAGATAAGAAATTGTTCTGGAACTCAATTTGATCCACAAATCGCTAGTACTTTTTTAGACATTTTAGAAAATGATTTTGATAAAATTAAAAATATACAAGATAATACATTATAATTTAGTACAAAAAAGAATAGCTATAGTAAAAATCTACTATAACTATTCTTTTTTATTTAGCCTCTTTTATTGATAAGCTTACTTTTTGCTTTTCATTATCTATTCCAATTACTTTAACTTTTACAATATCTCCAACTGATACTACTTCTGAAGGGTTTTTAATAAATCGATCTGATAATTGTGAAATATGTACTAATCCATCATGTTTAACTCCTATATCTACAAACGCACCGAAATCCGTAACGTTTCTAACTGTTCCTGTTAATATCATATCTTCTTTTAGATCTTCAAACTTTAATACATCATTTCTTAAAATAGGTTTTGGCATATCTTCCCTAGGGTCTCTTCCTGGTTTAGATAATTCATCTATTATATCCTTTAGTGTTAGTTCACCTATATCTAATTCTTCAGAATATTTTTTTATATCTATATTTTTTAAAGCTTCTTTTATTTGCAATAATTTCTCTTTATCTAAAATGTTTTCCACAGAAAATCCCAATTTTGTTAATAATTTTTCTGTTTTTTCATAACTTTCTGGGTGAACTCCTGTTATTTCTAATGGATTCTTACCATCAAAAATTCTAATAAATCCTGCACATTGTTCATATGCTACTTTACCCAATTTTGAGACTTTTAATAATTCTTTTCTTTCTTTTATTTTTCCATTTTCATCTCTATATTTTACTATATTCTTAGCAATAGTTTTATTTATACCTGAAACATATGACAAAAGTGATGGTGTAGCAATATTTAAGTCAACTCCTACACTATTAAATGAATCTTCTACAACACCAGTTAAACTTTCGGTTAATTTTTTTTGATTTACATCATGCTGATATTGTCCAACTCCTATGGCTTTAGGTTCTATTTTTACTAATTCTGCAAGTGGATCTTGCAATCTTCTCGCTATAGATATAGCACCTCTTAGAGATACATTAATATCTGGATATTCTTCTGTGGCAAGTTTAGAAGCTGAATATACAGATGCTCCTGCTTCGCTTACAATTGTATAATTAACATCTTTATCAATTTCTTTAATAGTATCTGCTACAAATATTTCTGATTCTCTTGATGCAGTTCCATTTCCAATCGCTATCATATTTACATTATATTTATTTATTAAATCTTTTAAAACTTTTCTAGCACCCATAATATCATTTTGTGGCTCTGTAGGATATATAGTTGTAGTATCTAATAATTTTCCCGTATCATCTATAACAGCTATTTTACATCCTGTTCTATATGCAGGATCAAATCCTAGTACTGTTATTCCTTTTATTGGAGCACTTAGTAAAAGTTGCTTTGCATTTTTTCCAAAAACTTTTATTGCTTGTTCTTCGGCTTTCTCAGATAAATCTGCTCTAATTTCTCTATCTATTGATGGTTCTATTAATCTTTTATATGAGTCATTTATCGCATTTTCTAGTATTTCTTGCATATTAGATTGTTTTTTTATTATATCCCTTTTTATGTATTCTAGAATCTTTTCTTCTGGCTTTTCTATTGATACTCTTAAGTATTCTTCTTTTTCACCTCTATTTATAGCTAATATTCTATGGCTTGGAATCCTATTTAGTTTTTCCGAAAAATCGTAATACATATCATATGCTGATTTTTCATCCTTTTTAGCCTCTGTTCTTATTAGACCTTCTCTATAGCATAGTGATTTTATTTTTTTTCTATATTTAGGTTCATCTGATATAATTTCTGCAATTATATCACTTGCCCCTTGAATAGCTTCTGCAACATTATTTATACCTTTTTCTTCGTTAACATAATTTTGCGCTTCACTTTCAATATCTGTACTTGAATTCTGTTCTAATATTAAATTAGCTAATGGTTCTAACCCCTTTTCCTTTGCAACAGTAGCTCTCGTTCTCTTTTTTTGCTTAAATGGTCTATAAATATCTTCTACTTCAGCTAATGTTTGAGCATTATTCAGACTTTCAACTATTTCATCTGTTAACTTATCCTGTCCATCAATAGATTTTAATACTTCTTGTTTTCTTGTTTCTAAATTCCTTAAATAAGATAATCTCTCACCAAGTATTCTTAACGACTCATCACTAAGACCACCTGTTGCTTCTTTTCTATAACGTGCAATAAAAGGAATTGTATTACCTTCATCAATTAATTCAATTGTTTTATCAACCTGACTCACTTTAACACCCAATTCACTTGCTATTATCTCAGATATTTTATTCAAGTTTATTTCCTCCTTATACGAAATGTCCGCTTGGGAACAGACCTTCTAAAATACTTTAAAAAACTTTGAATTATGTAAATTCAAAGTTTTTTTTATTTATTAATAATTTTCTGCTTTTATTTCAAAAAATGCTTTTGCATGTTTGCAAACTGGGCATATTTCTGGAGCTTGTTTTCCAATTACTATATGTCCGCAGTTTCTACATTTCCATATTTTATCTCCATCTCTACTAAATACTAATCCACCTTCTACATTCTCAAGTAATTTTTTATATCTTTCTTCATGTTCTTTTTCAATTTTTCCTACAGCTTCAAATAGATAAGCTATATCGTCAAATCCTTCTTCTTTTGCTTCTTTAGCCATTCTGTCATACATATCTGTCCATTCATAGTTTTCTCCTTCTGCAGCAGCCTTTAAATTGTCTGCTGTTGTTGGTATATCTCCTCCATTTAATAGTTTAAACCATAGTTTTGCATGTTCTTTTTCATTATTTGCTGTTTCTGTAAATATTTCTGCTATTTGCTCATATCCTTCTTTTTTTGCTTTACTTGCAAAATATGTATATTTATTTCTTGCTTGTGATTCTCCAGCAAAAGCCTCCATTAAATTTTTTTCTGTTTTTGTTCCTTTTAAATCTGCCATTTAAATTACCTCCTATTTTATAATATATTTTTATTTACATAATTTAGATTATAGAATCATTAATTCTATATTTCTGCTAAATTATATCATTCCATACTGCTTTTTTTCAATACTAATCTTAATTTTTTTTAATTTTCTTCTCCTTTTAACTTCTCTGCTCTATCTGCCGCAATTAAGTTATTTATCATATCATCCAAATTACCATTTAAAAAGTCTTCCATTTGATATATACTAAGTCCTATTCTATGATCTGTAATTCTTCCTTGAGGATAGTTATATGTACGTATCTTTTCACTTCTATCTCCACTTCCTACTTGACTTTTTCTTTGATTTGCAACTTTTGCGTCTCTCTCTCTCAATTCTTTTTCATATAATCTAGAACGTAAAAGTTTCATTGCATATTCTCTATTCTGTAGTTGTGATCTTTCAGTTTGACATTCTGCAACAATTCCTGTTGGAATATGAATAAGTCTTACGGCAGAAGATGTTTTATTAACATGTTGACCTCCTGCTCCAGAAGATCTGAAAACTTCTAATTTTACATCTGATGGTGATATTTCAATTTCTACATCTTCCACTTCAGGAAGTACAGCAACAGTTGCTGTAGACGTATGAATTCTTCCACTTGCTTCTGTATCTGGGACTCTTTGTACTCTATGTACACCACTTTCAAATTTTAATCTGCTATATGCACCTTTTCCACTTATCATAAATGAAATTTCCTTATATCCACCTAAACCAGTTTCATTTTCATTTACAACATCTAATTTCCAATGTTTTCTTTCTGCATACATTGAATACATTCTAAATAATGTCCCTGCAAATAAAGCTGCTTCTTCTCCTCCAGCTCCTGCTCTTATTTCACAAATAACGTTTTTATCATCATCTGGATCTTTAGGAATTAGTAATAATTTAAGTTCTTCTTCCAATTTTGGTATCTTCTCTTTAGCATCTAACATTTCTATTTCCGCTAATTCTTTTAATTCCTTATCTTCCATCATTTCTAATGCATCTTCATATGATTTTTTTACTTTTTTATATTCTCTATATTTTAAAACAATTGGCTCTATTTCAGCATGTTCTTTCATAAGTTCTTTCCATTCATTTTGTTTAGAAATTACTTCTGGATCACTTATTTTTAATGTTAACTCTTCATATCTTTTTTCTACATCTTCTAATTTTTGAAACATAATTATCAACTAATATATTAATTTAATAATATATTATATCTCCTTTCTAAAATTTGCCTATTAATTATATCGCGTTTTTACCATTATTTCAAGGTTTTATTTGTATATAATTATATTCTTTTCCTAAATTATTAATAATTTCTTGTTCTCTATTTGTGCATGTAAATATAATTATTTGTTTATTATTATATTTTTCATATATGTAATTTAATATTTTTTTCAATCTTATGTCATCAAAATATGCAAATGTTTCATCTAGTATTAATGGCATATTTTCCTCTGATAATTCATCCATTAATGCAATTCTTAAGCTTAAGTATAATTGATCAATAGTCCCTGTACTCATTCTATCCGCGGGAATATAGTTTCCATTATCTAATTGGACTATTAGTCCAAATTCATCACTAATAGCTACAGTTTTATATTTACCATTAGAAATTTCGTAAACATTTTTTGATAAAGCCTCCGTAAATTTAGGAGATATGCTCTCTTTCATAGTCTGATATGCATTTTTTAATCCTTCTTTAGCAATATTAATTATATCATTTTGATCATTTAATTCTTCTTTTCTTTCTTCTAATAATTGAATTTGTTCTTCTATCTCTGACAATTTTTCTAATTTAGTATTTATTTCTTTTTCTTGTAATTCTATAGAATATATATTTAGTTTTATATTAGATATTTGGTTTTCAATCTCTTCTTCTAATTTTTCAATATTTCTATTTTCTAAAATTTCCATTATTTCTATTTCAGTCAAATTATTTTTATTTTCCAAAATAATATTTTCATTATTTATTTTATTTTCTTCAATTATTTTTTTATTTAAAATATTTATTTCATTATTAAATTTATTTATATTATTTTTTAAAATATTTATTTCATTATTTATTAAATTTATTTTATTATTTTTTTCATTATTTAAATTATTGTTTTTTAATTTAATTTTATTTATTTTTTTATTTAATTTATTATTATAAATTGCTCCAATTCCTATATTTACTATGATTAAAAGCAAAAATAAAAACAATAAAAAATAATTTTTATTTATAAAAAATACAATATTAAATATTAACAAAATAATATTTAATATTATTAATATTATTTTATTTCTATTTTTTTTATTATTTATTTTATTTTCTTCTTCATCTAATAAATTATCTTTTATTTCTATTATTTTATTTTTTTCTATATTTAAATTATTTATTTTTTCATTATTTTCATTTATTATTTTTTTATTAAAATTAATTTTTTCATTATTTATTTTATTTTCTTCATTATTTATTTTTATTTTTTTTATTATTTTATTTTTATTTTCTAATTTTAATAATTTTTCTGATAAATTATTTTTTTCTATATTTATTTTATTATTTAAATTTTTATTTTCTAGTAATTCTTTTTTATTTAAATTTAAATTGTCTAATTCTTTATTTATAATATTTATTGGTCTACCTACACTTCTATTAGTTCCTATTTCTTCTAATTGTTTTTTGTCTAATTTTTCTAATGTTTTTTTAAAAGATACACTATCATCTCCTGTACCCATTATATTGGCTATTTTTTGTATAATATTATTTTGTATATTATTATCTAATCTTACTTCTTGTTGCATACTAGCTATTGTCGAAATGAACATACTTTCATCTAACCCCGTTTGTTCATAAAAAAATAAATTTCCAATGTTTTTATCTATCGAATATTGTTTAGATATTTCTTCTAAATTATTATTAAATATTTTTGGATTTTTTTTATTAAAATCTCTAAATACTTCATAATTATTTTTATTATCTAATTCATATTTAATTGTTCCCGAAAACTCATCTGTATTCCAAGGTTTAAATTTATCATAATCTGAAATATTTTTTCCTCTTTTATTTTTTGATATTCCATAAAACATATTTATTATAAATTTTAATAAAGTAGATTTGCCACTTTCATTTTCACCATATATTATATTAACTCCATCTTTTAATTCAAATTCTTTATTATTTAAATTTCCAAAAGAATTAATTTTTATTTTATTTATTTTCAAATATATTCCTCCAATCTTTATTTCTCTAAAGCCTCTATTCCTATCTCAATTGCTTTTTTTATTTTTTCTTTTTCATCTTTATCTATTGTATTATTTAATTTTTCAAGCATTTGTTTAGCAAATATACCTTTTAAATTAATATTTCTAGCCATTTGCTCTACATTAATTTCTATTTTTGTTTTGTCTTTTATTTTTATTATATTTTCTATGTCTATTAATTTTTTTATGTTAATTAAATTTATATCAAATCTTCTATAGCCAATTAAAATAATTTTATACATTTTATTATTATTCCAATTTATTTGATTTATTTTTTCTATTAAATCCTCTTGTGTATATATAGACGATATATCTAATTCATATTCTACAAAATCCGTATTATCCAATTTTACGAATTCTAAATTGATATTATCCTTTTGTACATCCCCTACAATCATACCATGTTCACCTAATTCATCAAATCCCATTGAAATCATTGAACCAGGATATACTAATCTATTATCTTCTGATATATATCTTTTATGTATATGACCTAAAGCTATATAATCAAACCCAATTTCTTTTAAATATTTATATGTTAATGGATTATATTCTCTATTATCATCATATCCACTATCTAAACTTCCATGTACAACTAATATATTTATTTTTTCTTTTTCGTCTAACTCAATATTATTTATTTCAGAATTTCTTTCATAAAAATCTGAAAAACCAAATCCATAAATATTTATATCATTATTTACTTTTATTTTTTCTAATTTATTAAATATATGAACATTCTCATTCCATTCAAAATTATAATAAAATGAATTTAATAGATATGGATCATGATTTCCTGGAGCTATATAAATAAGTGTATTTGGTATTTCTTTAAATAAATTATTTATAAATTCAATAGTTGATTGTTTAACATATTCTTGTTCATATAAATCACCTGAAATAAATAAATATGGTATATTATTTTCCTTTACATAATTTATACATTTTTTAAATACATCTCTTTGTTCTAATCTTCTCTTATTTCCCAATTCTGCGATTGTTGTAAAAGGTATATCAAAATGCATATCAGCAATATGTACAAATTTCATATTTTAATACTCTTCCTTTCCTATTTAACAAAAAATTGACTATAAAATTTATATCACATACAAATTTTATAGTCAATATTTTTTAAAACACTTGTTTTAATCTTCGTCTATTGGACCAAATAATTCGTCAAATTTAGCCTCTAACTCTTTTTGTATATCAAGTTCCGTTTTTTCGTTATTTGATACATTTGGCAGAACTGGTGCCTCCTCTTTTTCACTGTCTTCAAACACATCTTCTAATATATCGTCTAATAAATCCAAATTAACTTTTTCTTCTTTTCCAGATAATTTCTCTTCTTTTATTTCCTCTTTTTTCTTTACTATTTCCGCTTCATTTTTTATTTCATTATTTTCTTCTTGTTTTGGATCTGGTTCATCCTCAAATAAATCATCTAATGATTCTACTTCTAAAGTTGAATTTTCTTTTTCTTCATCTTTTTCTTCAACATAAGGATTATATGGATTATATTTTCTCCAAACACCTCTATCTTTACCTTCAAAATCATTATGACTAATCTCTGAAGATTGTAATTCCCTACACATTGGCTGATGTTTAAAATAATAAAATTTAGGAGCCTTAACAGGTCTTATACCTTTTTCAAATATAATACACATATCATTATCAAAACGTCTTAATTCATCAGGTGTCATTAATGCTCTTGCCATTATTTGATCTGAATCACTATATCCTTGTTTTTGATTTTGTTTATCTCTATTTACTGATCTACTATCACGTGAAATTGTTTTTTCTCCTAATGCCTTAGAAAAATATTCTACTGTTTTTTGAGAGTTACTACCTAAAAATACATGGGTATCACAGTTACCAATTATTGTTTCATAAGATTTTTCGTAAACAGCTTCTAATTGGTCTAAGTTTTGTAATATAACACTAAAAGATATTTTTCTACTTCTACTTGTTGATATTTTTTTATCAAAATCTGGTATTTTACCTATATTAGCAAACTCATCTAATATGAAAAATGTAGGAACTGGCAATTTTCCACCTCTATCATCTGCATATGTATATAATTGTTGTATCATTTGAGAGAAGAAAATTGTTAATAAGAAATCATATGCTGTATGTGTATCTGATGAAATAACATATACTGCCGTTTTCTTACTACCTATATCCTCAAAATTAATTGTATCTGTTGATGTTACTTCTGCAATTTCCTTTGAATCAAATTTACCTAATTTAGATTGTAATGTACTTAAAATTGATCCATAGGTTTTCTCTGGAGCAATTTCTATTGATTTGTAATACATTCTAGCTTGAT
>CALXJL010000013.1 GCA_944388615.1 uncultured Clostridia bacterium | reverse complement strand
AGTACATCAGGACAAAAAAATGATACAAAAAAAGCAACTGGGGCATTACCAGATGCTGGTAAAAGCGTACTAATTATAGCTATAGGAATAGGATTATTAAGTTATGCAGTTGTAATGATAATTAAATACAAAAAAGTATAAACAAATGTCCAATTAGGTACATAGCCTAATTGGACATTTGTCGTATCTGCTATTTACAAAAAAAAGAATTAGATATATAATAACTTGGAATATAAGACTTAAATTATACATATTATTGAATTAAGTGGAATAAACAAAAAATGACAAGGAGAGTTTTACATGAATTTAAAAAGTGTATTAGTAGGAATTGAAGGATTAAAAGTAAAAGGAAATTTAGATATAGACATTTCATCAATTGAATGTAACTCTAAAGAAGTAAAACAAGATAGTGTTTTTGTGGCGATTAAGGGGTTTGCAAGTGATGGACATGATTATATTGAAAATGCTGTGGAAAATGGTGCTACTGTTGTCGTGGCTCAAATAGGTTGTGATATGAGCATATTAAAAAAGGTTGCAAATAAAGTAACTATTATACTTGCACCTGATACAAGATTTGCACTAGCTATATGTTCAGCAAATTTTTATAAGCATCCATCAAGAAGATTTAAATTAATAGGAGTAACAGGAACAAAGGGGAAAACTACAACAACATATATGATAAAAGCAATACTTGAAAAAGCAGGAAAAAAAGTGGGGTTAATAGGCACTATAGCAACTTATATTGGAGACAAAAAGGTCGAAGATAGTGATAGAACAACACCAGAGAGCAACAAGTTACAAAAACTATTTTATGATATGGCAGAAGCAAAATGTGATGTAGTTGTCATGGAAGTATCTTCTCAAAGTCTAAAACTAAATAGAGTAGCTGGATGTGAATTTGACTATGCTATATTTACAAACTTTTCAAAAGATCATATAAGTGCACATGAGCATCCAAATATGGAAGATTATTATAATTCAAAATTAAAATTATTTAAAATGTGTAAAAAAGGTTTTGTTAATGCAGATGATGTATATTCTGCTAAAGTACAAAGGATTGTGGAAGATTGTGATATAAGTACATATGGAATTGATAATTCTTGTAATCTACTTGCAAAAGATATAACAATAACAAATTCATATGCAGATTTTAAAGTTAAAATAACGGATAGAAATGAAAGAGTAAAAACATGTATTCCGGGTAGATTTAGCATATATAATGCATTGGCAGCCATAAGTGTTATAAGAGAACTTGGATGTTCACCAGAAAATATAAAAGAAGCTTTAGCAGAAGTCAGAGTACCAGGTAGAAGTGAGCTTGTACCAAATAAAAAAGATTTAACAATCATGATAGATTATGCACATTCACCAGAAAGCTTGGAAAATATTTTGCAAGCAGTAAAAACATATACAAAAGGTAGAGTAATATCTGTATTTGGTTGTGGTGGAGATAGATATTCTAGCAAAAGAGCAATAATGGGTGAAATATCTGGAAGAGTTGCAGATTATACAATAATAACATCGGATAATCCACGTACAGAGGATCCAGAATTAATTGTAAATGAAATAGAAAGTGGTATAAAAAAGACAAAAGGTCAATATATTTGTATTGTAGATAGAACCCAGGCAATAAAAAAAGCAATAGAAATGGCAAATAAAAAGGATATTATAGTTCTTGCGGGAAAAGGGCATGAACCATATCAAGAGATAAATGGTGTTAAATATCCTTTTGATGAAAGAATCATAGTTAATGAGATAATAGATGGAAAAATATAAAATTGTAATAATTACAAAGAGATAAACTTAGGAGGAAAAAATGGAATTTCAAGTAAAAGTACTATTGTTAACTTTTGCAATTACAGTAGTATTATCAGTAATAATAATACCTATTTTAAAAAGATTAAAAGTTGGGCAAATAGAAAGAGATGATGGACCACAGTCACATTTGAAAAAGTAGGGAACCCCAACAATGGGAGGAATAATTATAATACTTGCAACTATTATTTCTGCAATAGGAATGTATAAATATTATGCGGGAAAGGAAATGCAAGTAGCAATGGGAATCTTACCATTATTGCTAGTTACAGTAGGATTTGGAATTGTTGGATTTATAGATGATTTCAAAAAACTTATTTTAAAAAATACAAAAGGTTTAAGTCCTTCTCTTAAAATGTTGGGGTTATTGATAGTAGCTGTAGTATATGCAGTATATTTAACAAAAGTTTTAAATATAGGAACAGAGACTTATATTCCTTTCTTGAAAGTCTATGTTAATATGCCAATTTGGATATACATACCTTTTGCAATTATTGTTATGCTCGCTACAACTAATGCAATTAATTTAACAGATGGAATAGATGGATTATCTACAAGTGTTACAACAATAATAATTACATGTTTAACTATAATAGGTATTATATTAGGAGTAAAAGAAGTGGCAGTATTCGGAAGTATACTTATAGGAGCTTGCTTAGGATTTTTACTATTTAATTTGCATCCAGCTAAAATAATGATGGGTGATACAGGTTCACTTTTATTAGGAGGTGCAATAGCAGGAATAGCACTGTATCTAAAAATGCCAATAATTCTACTTATAATAGCACTTGTTCCAATTATAGAAACATTATCTGTAATATTACAAGTAGGACATTATAAAAAAACTGGAGAAAGAATATTTAAAATGGCTCCAATACATCACCACTTTGAACTTAGTGGATGGAAGGAAAGTAAAATAGTAACTGTTTTTGGTGTTATAACATTAATATTATCTTTTATAGCACTAATTTCAATATAATAGAATGATTTAATTAAGGGGGCACAAATGCAAAAAAAGAGAACGAAAAAAATTTCTAGCTTCTTAAATAATCAAATAGATTTTACTTTGTGTGTTACAGTTTTATTACTATTAGCATTAGGGATAATAATGGTTTTATCTGCAAGTGCACCATCTTCTCTTGCAGAGTCAGGAAGTAGTTATACATATGTATCTAAACAAATTACGCTTGCGGCAGTTGGTTTAGTTTTAATGATATTTATATCTAAAATAGATTATAGGTTTTATAAAAAATATTACTGGTACATTTATATTGTATCATGTTTGATACTACTATTAGTAAGGATACCAGGACTTGGAAGAACAGTAAATGGTGCTACAAGGTGGATAAATCTAGGATTTACACAATTACAACCATCTGAAATAACAAAAATAGGAATGATTATTTTCTATGCAGGCTATTTATCAGAACATAAAAAAGATTTAGCATCATTTTGGAAGGGAATTGTAAAACCACTTATTTGGTTAATTCCACCAATTGGAATATTATTTGTGGTTCAAAATCACCTTAGTGTATCAATGGTAATAGGATTAGTTACATTAGTAATGTTAATAATGGCAGGATGCAGAATGATCTATTTTTATATAGCAGGAGGAGTAGTGGCAGTAGGAGGTATTGGAGCAATTTTATATATGCAGGCAACAAATACAGGTGGATTTAGAATGCAGAGAATTTTATCATTTTTAGATCCATGGGCAGATGCACAAGGTTCAGGGTGGCAAGTTATACAAAGTTTATATGCAATAGGATCAGGAGGTCTATTTGGAGTTGGACTAGGAGAGAGTAAACAAAAATACTTATATATACCAGAACCACATAATGACTTTATATTCTCAATATTAGCAGAAGAATTAGGATTTGTTGGATGTACTGTTGTAATTATATTATTTGCAATATTTATATGGAGAGGAATAATAATTGCAATGAGAGCTCCAGATATGTTTGGAAGTCTACTAGCAACAGGAATAACAGCACTAGTAGCAGTTCAAGTAATAATAAATATAGCAGTTGTTACATCATCAATGCCAGCAACAGGAATGCCATTACCATTCTTTAGTTATGGAGGAACAGCATTACTAATACTACTATGCTGTGTAGGAGTACTACTCAATATATCACGAGCAGGATCAAAAGTATAACAGGACAGACCTTATTAGAAAAGGAGATTATTGAAAGTTATGAGAGTTATAATTGCGGCTGCTGGAACTGGTGGTCATATAAATCCAGGTATTGCTATAGCTAATGAAATAAAAATGAATGAACCTGATTCTGAAATAGTTTTTATTGGAACTACAAGAGGGATAGAAAATGAGTTAGTGCCAAAAGCTAATTATAAGTTGAAAACTATAAATGCTTTTGGTATACCTAGAAAGATTTCTCTTGAAAATATGAAAAAATTTTATAGAACTATAAAATCAGTTTCAGAAGCTGAAAAAATAATAAAAGAATTTAAGCCAGATGTTGTTATTGGAACAGGTGGATATATTACTCTTGCAGTTGGAAGGGCAGCTATTAAACAGAATGTTCCTCTAGTAATTCATGAAAGTAATGCTTTCCCAGGGATGGCTGTAAAGCTTCTTTCTAAAAAGGCTAGTAGAGTATTTGTTGGGTTTGAAGATACTAAAACAAGATTAAAGAATAAGAATAATATTATTGTTACAGGTACTCCAACTAGTGTAAAACCTAGAAATGTAAGTAATGAGGAAAAGAAAAAATTAAAATTATCTTTAGGGTTAAATCAAGATAAACCATTAGTATTATTTTTTGGAGGAAGTCAAGGGGCTAGGAGCATAAATAATACGTTACAAGATTTATTAAAAGAAAAGAAAAATGATATATATCAAATAATGTGGGCAGTAGGTATAAATCAATATGATGATGTAAAATTAGATTTAGAACAATTCGGAATTAGTGTGAACAATGTGAAAAATGCTAAAATTGTTCCATACATATATAATATGGATGAAGTAATGAATGCATCTGATTTGGTTGTTTGTAGAAGTGGTGCAATGACAATAACAGAAGTATCTATATTAGGAAAACCGGCAATATTTATACCATACCCATATGCTACAGAAAATCACCAAGAATTTAATGCAAGAGTCCTAGAGTCTAGAGATGCCGCTAAAATTATATTGGATAAAGATCTTAATTGTGATATATTAGATAAAACTATAAGAAGTATAATAAATGATAAGAATAAACTGCAACAAATGTCTAATAATGCTAAAAAGATAGCTAGATTTGATGTGGAAAAAAAGATTTATAGAGAAATAAAAGAAGTTCTTAAATAAAATGTCGAAACAAGTCGAATTATAAAATAATATGTGTCGAATTATGCGAGATAATGCAATACGAAAATGCTTGAAATGCTTTAAAATCTGTTCTATAATAGAAGGGTGCTTTAAAAGAAAGATACTTTGGAATATAACCAAATGACGAAAGGGGCTTACAGAATGAAAACGAGTAAGACATTTTATGGTGGAGCCATAATAGATAGTAAAGACTCCCGCGAGTTCGATTTAGGATATAGAATAATTTTACAATACTACAAAACATGTAATAGTTTAATGGTAAAGGAAGAAAATACATATGGAGTAGAAATTGTAAAAACTGAACAAAAAGGAGAAGAAACAAAAACAGAGATAAAAGACATAAATAATATAACTACAAGTGAAGAAGTAGCAGACGAAATATTGGAAATGCTAACAAATTATAAAGTCACACCAATTACAGCAACTGAAATTATAGAAGATTTTATTAAATAAAATTATTATATAACCAGAGAATATAATGCTATAAAAATAGTATTATATTCTTTGTTTTTAATACTATGCAATAACCTAGTACCTAAGAATATTTATAAAATACTTGAAAAAAAATAATATATAAGTTAAAATAAAACGATGAAAAAATGTTAAGGAGATTAATATGGCAGATAAATTAATTATTGTGGAATCACCAGCCAAAGCAAATACAATAAAAAAATTCCTAGGAGGTAATACAAAAGTAATAGCATCAATGGGGCATATTAGAGATCTACCTAAATCAAAGTTAGGTATAGATATAGAACATAATTTTGAACCAGAATATATAAATATTAGAGGTAAAGGTGATTTAATAAAATTATTAAAAAAAGAAGCTAAATCAGCAAAAACCGTATATCTTGCAACTGACCCTGATCGTGAAGGAGAAGCAATCGCTTGGCATTTAGCATATATATTAGGAATACCAGAAGATTCTGTATGTAGGGTAACATTTAATGAAATAACAAAAGAGACAGTTAAATCATCTATAAAAAAACCTAGAAAAATAGATATGAATCTAACAAATGCACAGCAAGCAAGAAGAGTATTAGATAGAATAGTTGGATATAAAATAAGTCCGCTATTATGGAAAAAAGTACGAAGAGGTTTATCAGCAGGTAGAGTGCAATCTGTAGCAGTTAAATTAATTGTAGATAGAGAAGAAGAAATTGAGAAATTTGTCCCAGAAGAATATTGGAATATATACGCCAAACTAGAGAAAATTTCATCAAAAAAAGAATTTGAAGCTAAATTTTATGGAAAAGATGGAAAGAAATTAGAGTTGCATTCAAAAAATGAAGTTGATGAAATATTAAACAACATTAAAGGCAAAGAATATATAGTAACAGACGTGAAAAAAGGACAGAGAAAGAAAAATCCAGCTCCTCCATTTACGACAAGTACAATGCAACAAGAGGCGTCTAGAAAACTTGGTTTTACATTAAAAAAGACCATGTCAGTAGCACAAGGACTTTATGAAGGGGTAAAAGTTCCTTCTAAAGGAAGTGTTGGTCTTATAACATATATGAGAACAGATTCTACCAGAATATCTGATGAAGCAAGAGATGCTGCAAAAATTCATATAGAAAATATTTATGGATCAGAGTATTATGAAAATAGATTTTATAAAGGAAAATCAAATGCTCAAGATGCACATGAAGGTATTAGACCAACATATGTAGATTTAACTCCTGAATCTATAAAGGATAGTTTAACAAAAGATCAATACAAATTATACAGATTAATATATAATAGATTTATTGCAAGCCAAATGGCTGCAGCAATTTATGATACTATTTCAGCTAATATAGATGTAAATTCGTATAATTTTAAAGCAAATGGGCAAACATTAAAATTCAAAGGTTTTATGACATTATACGTAGAAGATACAGATAATATTGAGGAGAATAATGATAATAATATACCAGAGTTAACAATAGGTGAAAAACTAAAAGAAAAGAAAATAGATACAAAACAAAGCTTTACAGAACCACCACCAAGATATACAGAAGCAAGTTTAGTAAAGGCTCTAGAAGAAAAGGGTATAGGAAGACCAAGCACGTATTCACCTACAATAACTACTATATTAGAAAGAAGATATATTGAAAAAAATGCAAAACAGTTAGTCCCAACAGAATTGGGGAAAGTTGTTAATAAATTATTAACAGAGAATTTTTCAGATATAATAAACGTAGAATTTACAGCTAAAGTAGAAGAGGAATTTGATCAAATAGCTGCTGGAAAATGTGAATGGAAAAAAACAATAGGAGAATTTTATGAACCTTTTGAAAAAGAGCTAGAAAGAGTAGAAAAAGAACTAGAACATGTAAAATTAGAAGAAGAAGTATCAGATGTTAAATGTGAAAAATGTGGAAGAATGATGGTTATAAAATATGGTAGATATGGTAAATTTTTAGCATGTCCAGGATATCCAGAATGTAAAAATGCAAAACCATTAGTTGAAACCATAGATGTACCTTGCCCAGTTTGTGGAGGTAAAGTACAGGTTAGAAAAACAAAAAGAAAAAGAAATTATTATATTTGTGAGAATAACCCTAAATCTTGTAATTATATTTCATGGAATAAACCAAAACCAGGAGAAAAATGGGATGAGTCGCAAATAACAGATGTTAAGAAAAAGGCAAAAGCAAAAAAGACAACCAAAAGAAAAAAATCAGTTAAAAAAACAACAAAAACAAAAAAGGTGCTATAATTTAGTAGCATCTTTTATTATTATGTGATATAATAATATCTAATTTTTATGAGATGGGGTAATATGTAAAATGATAGTTAATTCTGAGGTGTTAGAAGATTTATATAGAGAAGCTGGTCATGCTAGAAGAAAAAGGGGAGAGGAATATACCGAAGAAGGAAGAGTGAAAATAACAAAAGTTATTTATGATGATCCAAACAATTTGGAAATAAGTTCTAATGTTCAGGGAAATTATTCGAATTATGATGTATATATAAAAATAGCAAATTCTGAAATTGATGATTTAAGATGTACTTGTCCAGACTATAAAGAACATTATGGATCATGTAAACATATAATTGCTACAATGATGGAATTTGAACAAAATAGTGATTATGTAAAAATCTTTACAGGTAAAGAAATAAAAGAAGAGCAACATGAAAACCATATTCCTATTGCTAATACGGATAGGACAAAAAGTAGGATGTTTAAACAATTAATTAATGAAATTTATTCTGACAATATAGTAGAAAATGAAGAAAATAAAATTTTAGAAGGAACAGTAGAATTATCAATAAAACTTATAAAAAGTATTTACAATAATAACATCAAACTTGAAATAAAAATTGGGACACAAAAACAAATGTACAAACTAAAAGATATAGTTGAATTCTACGAAAATATGGTAGAGCACAAAAACTATAAATATGGTGCAAAATTAGAATTTGTTCATACAAAAGCAGCTTTTAAGAAAGAATCAAGACCAATACTGGATTTTATATTAAAATATGCTGAGATAATAAAATATGCAAATGATGCAGCAATAAGCTCTGGGTATTATGGAAGAACATTAGGAACAGGATCTATAATAATATCAAACTCAGCAATGGATGAACTATTTGATGTATTAGAGGGAAAATATGTTACTGTAAGTATGAAACTTGCTGAAACCAAAATATTATTCACAAATAGCCAGCCAGATGTGGAAATAATTCTAGAAGAAGTAAAAGAAGGACAATATAAAATAACAACAAATATTGATGTATTCGAATATGAGCTAATACAAGGTAGAGATTATACATATATGTTGTATAATAATAGATTATATAGATGTAGCAAGCATTTTAAAGAATCAGTTTTAAAGATATTACAAATATATAGAAAAAATTATGCATCAGAAATAAAATTTACTAAATCTGAACTTTCTACATTTTTCTCATTAGTTGTGCCAACAATAAAAAATAATATTAATTTGGAAAAAGTAGATAAAAATAAAATTGAAAATTATATACCGGAGGAACTAGGGGTAAAGGTATTACTTGATTATGATGATGCAAATAATATTGTGGCAGATATAAGATTTTGCTATGGAGATGAAGAATTTAATCCACTAGCTGAAGATAGAAAAGATATAGCAAGAGATATATTAAAAGAAGATGAGGCAACTAATACATTTGCAAGAACAGGTTTTATGTTAGATTCATTAAATAGTAGATTAATATTGGTTGACGAAGAAAAAATATATAATTTTTTAGTGATGGGAATAGAAAATTATATGCAAAAATTTGAGGTGCTAGCAACAGATAGTTTTAGACAAAGAGAAGTTACAATTCCTAAAATTGGTGCTTTGGGTGTAAGAGTAGAAAATAATTTACTAAATATTGATCTAAGTAAATTTAATTTTGATAAAAATGAACTAAAAGAAATAATGCAAAAATATAAATTAAAAAGAAAATTTCATAGATTACAAAATGGATCGTTTTTAGATTTAGAAAGTAATGAAAGTTTAGATTTTATTAATAGTATAATAACAGGGACTAATTTATCATATGACAAATTAGAACAGGATAATATACAATTACCAGTATATAGAGCATTATATATGGAAAGATTGCTAAAAAATAATAATATTACAATAACAAAAAATGAAGAATATACAAATTTAGTTAATAATATAGAAGAAAAAAATATAGAAGGCAATCTAGAAATACCAAAAGCTTTAAATGCTGAACTTAGAGATTATCAAAAAGTTGGATTTAATTGGTTAAAAACACTTGATGAGTACAAGCTGGGCGGAATACTTGCAGACGATATGGGGCTTGGAAAAACTATACAATTAATAGCTGTAATTGCATCATATGTAGAAAATAATAACAACCCAAAACCATCAATAGTAGTATGCCCAAGTTCATTATCATTAAATTGGTATAAGGAAATTCAAAAATTTGCTCCAGATCTAAAAGCATTAGTTATATCAGGAGGAAATAATGAAAGAAGAAAAGAAGAAGAAATTATACCAGAATATGATGTTGTAATTACATCATACGATTTGCTAAAAAGAGATATAGATGTATATAAAGAAAAAAATTATGAGTTTAAATATATAATTGCAGATGAAGCACAATATATAAAAAATAATAATACACAAAATGCAAGATCAATTAAAAAGATAAAAGCAGAGACTAAATATGCATTAACAGGTACACCTATAGAAAATTCATTATCAGAATTATGGTCAATTTTTGATTTTATAATGCCGGGATACTTATTTGATTATAAAAAATTTAAGGAAATATATGAGATGCCAATTGTAAAAAATGAAGATATAAAATGTATGGAAAAATTAAAAATGCAAATAGAACCTTTTATATTAAGAAGAATAAAAGAGGATGTTTTAACAGAACTACCTGATAAAACAATTACTGTATTAAATAATAAAATGCATGGTGAACAAGAAAAGATATATTTATCATATATGGAACAAGCTAAAAAAGAGGCAAAAAATGAGCTTTCTACAAATGGATTTGAAAAAAGCCAAATAAAAATACTAGCACTATTAACAAGGCTAAGACAAATATGTTGTCATCCAAGTTTGTTTTTAGAAAATTATGAAGGGGAAAGTAGTAAATTAAATCAATGTATAGAAATATTAAAAGAAGCTATTTCAGGAGGGCATAAGATATTACTTTTCTCAGGATATACATCTATGTTTGAGATTATAGAAAAAGAATTAAAAAAAGAAGGTATACAATATTATAAACTAACTGGAAGTACAAAAGTTAACCAGAGGTTACAACTAGTAGATGATTTTAATAAAGATCCAAAAGTAAAAGTATTCTTGATATCTCTTAAAGCAGGAGGAACAGGACTTAATCTAATAGGGGCAGATATGGTAATACATTATGATCCATGGTGGAACTTATCTGCAGAAAATCAAGCAACAGATAGAACATATAGAATAGGTCAAAAAAGAAATGTACAAGTATATAAGATGATCACACAGAATTCTATAGAAGAAAAAATATATGAGATGCAACAAAGAAAAGCTAAATTAATAGATAATATGCTTTCTACACAAGAGACATTTATTAGTAGATTATCTAAAGAAGATATAATGGAATTATTTGAAATATAGAGAAAATGAAATAATTTTAGAGGTGTAAAATGGGAGATTTTTTAGATAGATTTTTAGAAGAAATGGAAGAGGAAGAAAAAGCGAGAAATATGGCAGAAATAAAACCAAAAGAAGAGATAAAAAGAACAAGGCGTATAAAAAATGTATCAAAACCTAAAAGTAAAAAAATAATATACAAAATTGCGGCAACTATTTTAGGAGGAACAATGTTGGGAGCAGCAACAGTAAGAACTACATATAATCTGGAATATAATGATTTAAAAACAAAACATCCTGAGTTTTATGAAAAAAATCCGAATCAACAGGATTTTAAAACAAGATATAAGGTGAAATTAGGAAATACAGAATCTAAAATAGAGCAAGATGGAGATGTAGTAATATTGGGTTCGAGCATGGCAGAGGGTAGAGAAGAATGTAATTACATAACTTGGGCTGATGGATTAGAAGATAATACAAAAAAATTGGCAGTTGGAGGAATGACTGCGGGAAACTATAAATTTCAGAATAGAAATAAATTAAGAGAAGATGAGCTTAATGCACAATATGTTTTAGATTATGTAATAAACAATAAAAGAGACGAATATTCAAATGCAAATAAAGCATATATTCAATTTGGATATAATGATATGGTAAACTTAACATTTGCAACAATTTATAATGCTAAGTACAATGGAATAGACTTTGGAAGTGAGCAGATGAGTGAATATGTGAATGAATATATAGGAAATATTAAAGGAAAAGAAACTGATAAAGCAGAAGTGGCTACTAATTCTTTTATTGGTGGGATTGAAAATGCAATTAAAAATCTTATAGAGATAAATCCAAATATTGAAATTGTATTAATGACAGATAGTCCAACTAAGCCAGGGAATTTAAAGTTGGCATCACAGGCATTTGAATTAGGAGAAATGTGGGGAAATGGTATATCATACAAGTATGATATAAATAATGATGGTAAAGAAGATGAAAAAGATATAAAAGAAATAGATGGATATTTATTAGAGTATCAAGGAATTCAAATAAATAAATTACAAAAATTAGCAGAAGAATATGGATGTGATTTTATAAACTTACATGAGATAGAGGAGCTCAAAAAACCTAGTACAAATTATTGGATAGAAGATGGAATACACCTTAATAACAAAGGAAATGATCTGGTAAGAACATATGTACAAAATAAGCAAAAAATATATGAAGCAAATCAAGAGAAAGGGGACAGATAATTTAAATGAAGGATTACATTACAATAATAGGTGGAGGTTTAGCTGGATGTGAAGCAGCATATCAAATTGCTAAAAGAGGTATAAAGGTAAAATTATTTGAAATGAAACCAGAAAAATTTTCTCCAGCACATTCAAATGAAAATTTAGCAGAGATTGTATGTAGCAATTCATTTAAATCTAATTTATTAACAAATGCATGTGGATTATTGAAACAAGAATTAAGGATATTAAATTCCTTATTAATAAAAATTGCAGATGAGGTAGCAATTCCAGCAGGACAAGCATTGGCAGTAGATAGAGAAGAATTTTCAAAAAAAGTGACGAAAGTGCTGAAAAATATAGATAATATTGAAATTATAAATAAAGAAGTTGGAAATAAGAATGATATAAATAATATTGCTCAAGATGGAATTGTTATTATTGCAACAGGTCCACTTACTTCAGAAAAATTATCACAAGAAATTATAAATATAACTGGAATGGATAAGTTGCATTTTTATGATGCTGCAGCACCTATTGTTTCAAAAGATAGTATAAATATGAAAATAGCATTTTGGGGAGACAGGTATAGTCAAGAGAAAAAGAAAGAAGAGACAATTGAGGAATGGCTAGAAAGACAGAAAGACGAGGAACAAAACTATATAAATCTTCCAATGGATAAAGAAGAATATGAAAGATTTTGGAATGAACTCGTAAATGCAGATGTTGCGAGGTTGCATGAATTTGAAAAAAGAGAAATTTTTGAAGGATGTATGCCAATAGAGGTTATGGCAAAAAGAGGAATAGATACATTAAGATTCGGTCCTTTAAAGCCAGTAGGATTTGATGATCCTAGAACAGGGAAAAGACCATATGCTATAGTTCAGTTAAGACAAGACAACAAACAAGGTGAATTATTTAATTTAGTAGGATTTCAAACAAATTTAAAATTTGGTGAACAGCAAAGAGTTTTTAAAATGATACCAGGTTTAGATAATGCGGATTTTGTGAAATATGGAGTAATGCATAGAAATACATATATAAATTCGAGCCAGTTATTAGACAGTACATATTGTCTTAAATCAAATTCTAATATTTATTTTGCAGGTCAAATAACAGGTGTAGAAGGGTATGTGGAGTCCATTTCATCTGGATTTGTGGCAGGAATTAATGCAGTAAATAAATTTCTGGGGAAAGAACCAGTTATATTCGATGATAAAACTGTTATAGGAAGTTTAGCTAAATATATATCTGCATACAATGAGAATTTTCAACCAATGAATGCAAATTTTGGCATACTTCCTCCGTTAAAAAACAAGATAAGAGATAAAAAGCAAAGATATCATAAAATAGCAGAGATTGCAATTGATTCTATAACAAAATATAACAAAATATAATAAAGCTTGAAATGAAAAATATGATATGATAAAATAACGAAAAAGGATAAAAAAATGAGAAACAAAAAGGATAAAGATGTTTTTGGAGGAAAAATACGAAAATGGAAGAAATTTATAAGAAATTAGATGATGCAATAAAACTAAAAAAAGAAATGGTTCATGAGATAAATGCAACTGATTATAATAATGAAGAAATAGAAAAGAAAAAAAGTGAATATCAATCAAAGATAGAAGAAATGATTGAAAGTATAGAAATTAAGGTATCGGAAGAGAGACAAAAGGCAGAGAAGTCATTGGATGTTTCTACCCATAAATATGAGGACATAAAAAAATCACAAGAAGATACTGAAATTAATATGAATAATATGAAAAATCCTTCAAAAAAAGATGAAGATTTGTACAAAAAAACTATGAAAAAATTGCAGACTGAAGAAAAAAAGATTAACAAAAAAATGACTGCAACCAAAAAGAAAATTAAGGATTTAGAGTTTATTAATAAATATTTAAGTATAGAAAAAATAGAGAGATTATCTAAAAGAGTAGAAAAAAATCTTCCACAAAAAACAGAGGATATAATAAATGAAGTAAAAAACAACAATATAGCTAAAGATTCAACACCTAAAAGAACTAGTGAGCAACAAGAAAAAATAGATGAAGTTAAGGCAGAAATAGTTGCTGAACAAAAAAGAAAAATTGCAGAATTAAAAAATAATGAAAAAAATGCAGATAAATATAAAATAATTATTTCAGCAGAAGATGAAATGGCATATATATATTGTGGGAGTGAACTATTAGGTAAAATAAACATTACAGGAATGAGTCCTTCAAGATTTAATTATACAAGAAATAATATTTTAGGTAAAAAAGAAATAAAAGATAGATTAAAACAAATTATGAATCAAAAAACGGCAATGGGATTGAGACACTTAGATCCAGCGGTTATTTCGGCAATTATTACAATAAAAGATAATCAAATAAAACAACAGTTGTTAGATTCTTACATAAAATCTGCATTAGATAAAACAACAAAAATGAGTTTAGTGGAATATAATTTAGAGTGGTCAAGTTTTGATAAAAAATCTTTTATTGCATATCAAAAATTAGCTAAAAGGTTAGTAAAAAGAAAAAAAGTACCAAGTGTAGCAGGTTTATATTATGGTAAAAACAAAAAAGTTCTTGCATTAAAAGCAGCAGAAATAGAAAAATTACAAGAAGAAGCGGAAAATAATTTTAATAAAATAAGAAAAAATATTATTAATTTATTTAATGAAAAAGGCGTTAATTTTAATACTCCATTAGGAGATTATTTACAAGCAGTATTAAATAGAAAGATAAAAGAAGTTAGGGGAAAAGGTAAAATTTCCGAAAAGGTAGCAAAGGAATTAATTGATTTTAATATTTCAAAAGAAGTTTCATTATATTTAAAAGAAATGGAAGATAGTATAATAAACTTAGAAGAGGAAATGTCTTTTTGTAGTAAACTAGAGGAAATAGAAGAATTAAAATCTAAAATAGAAAAGATTAATAATGATTATAAAAAAGTTGCTATAAATATTTATTTATTAGAGTTAGATACACAAATTGAGTGTTCTGCAAAACTAAAAAAAGTAATAGAAAGTTTTAAAAAGAGTATTTATGATGAAGCTATGAATAAAATAGAAGCAATATGCGTGCAAGGAAAGTCTACTTCACAAATTTCTAAAATATTAATAGAATATATTCAACAAATACAATATGATATAGAAACAAATAAATCAGGAAGTAGAACATTATTAATAAAATTTGATCCTTATAATGTAATAAGTGAACAAATAAAAGACATGGAAAAAGAAATGTTTACATATAAAAAGGGAAGTGAAGAAGCTCAGACTATATTAAGAAGACAGGCTAATAAAGAATTGTTTGAAGAGATAGAAGAAAAATATAGGGCTATAGTTAAGGAGATTTGCGAATTAAAATGTGATAATAAAATAGAAAGAACATCTCTATTAGATGAGACAATAAATGAGCAAAATGCAAAAGTGGAGGAAAATGATAGTGAAACTTCATGTGAAATCTTGATACAGGGAGAAGATGATGCAGTAGTAGATGAAGATTTAAAAATATCAGAGGCCTTAGAACGTAAATTCCAAACAGTAAAGGAATTTAAAAATAGCCTTAGGGTAGAAACACCTATAGATCATGAAAAAGCTATTCTTAATGCCACTAGAAGAACAGTAGAACAAGAGGGAAGAAGCAAAAAACAAATTGTGAGTAAAAAAGTTAATTTAGTAAAACAAGTTTTATCTGGCAAAGTAAGTAATGTGTAAATTTACTGTAAAATAGTGTGAATAAAATATAATGAATTTTGTATTTTATTTGCACTATTTTTATATTTAATGGATTTAAAAGTTGAAAATAAGTGAAAAAACTGGGTAAAACTTGAAATAAAGGTAGTTTTATGTTAAAATATAAGATGTATATGATTATTAATAAGTAAGAGATTAATAATTGAAAGGAGAAATATTTATGAATAAAGAAATGGAGGAAAAGATTAACAGAAATAAGAAGACATTAGAATATACAATAAAAAATAATCTAGAACCTGAAAAAATAAAATTGGAAAAACTTAAAAAAGAGAGAAAGGATCTTAAAGAGCTGATTGGTGAAGAATATAAAACAGATCCACTTTATATGGAAAAAGTAGAACAAGTAAAACAATCAGAAGAGAAAATACAGGGGCATAAGAAAACTGTAAAATATTCTATAGAACAGATAATAAATATTTTAAGAGAAAGAAATAAAGATTTATATGATAACTATATTAATTTAAATAAAGTTCAAATACAACAGAAAAAAGATAGTCTGATTACAGAAAATACAAATTTGGATTTTAAAATATCTCATAATAATGCCAAAATAGAATACAATTTGAAACAAATTAATAAATATAGAGAAATTGGTGATCTTGATAGAGTTAAAGAATTATCTGATAAAAATGATGAATTAAAAAAAGAAAATACTGAATTAAAAGAAAATAAAAGTAGTAATACGGATAAAATTAATAGTTATAAAACTCAAGAGGAAAAAGCTGCGGAGGAAGAGAAGGCCATTGAAGAAGGAAAGAAATTTACTCAATATAAAACTGCTAGAGAAGAATATGAGTATAATCTAAGAGAAATAAAGAAGAATAAGGATTTGGCAAAAAAATATGATATTAAGTTAGAGTTACAACCAAGTATAAAAAAAGAATCATCAGAAAAAGGAGAACAAAAACCACCAACAAGTGGAACTCCAGAGCCACCAACAAGTGGAACACCAGAACCACCAACAAGTGGAACTCCAGAACCACCAACAAGTGGAACTCCAGAGCCACCAACAGGTGGAACTCCAGAGCCACCAACAAGTGGAACACCAGAACCACCAACAAGTGGAACACCAGAACCACCAACAAGTGGAACTCCAGAGCCACCAACAAAACAAGATACACCAATAATAAGAATGTCTGCAAGGAAAAATAAAGCAACACTTACATATAAAGATGAAACATATGAAATTGATATGGAATTAGATGATACTACTTATGCGGAACGTAAAAAATCGTTATATAAAACTTTAAAAGAAGCGAAAGGAATAGATATAAAAGAAATGGTTAAAGAAGCAAAAGACCGGAGCTTTAACAGCAATTGGAATGAGAAATCTAGATCCTGTAGTTATAAGTTTATTGTCTAAAATTCAAGATAAAGATTCAAGAGATGAATTTTTAAATAGTTATATAGGTGCTGCTATAAATAAATCATATTTTGAAGGGGATGAGCCAATACAAATTGAATATGATTTAACAAAATCTGAATTGAGTGAAGATACTTTAAAAAAACATAATAAAATTGCAAAAAGATTGATAATAAATGAGGTAGAAGGAATTACTGGAAAAGGAATAAAATTATCAGTATTTGATAAAATCTTTAAAAATAGAACAAAATTAATAGAAACAGCTAAAATATCAGAAACAGAAGAAGAACAATCAGAAACAGAAGAACAATCAGCAAATGAAGCAAGAGAAGATATGCTAAATGCTAAGAAAAAAGTAATGGAATTATATCTAGACAGTGGGTTAGTAGCAGAAGGGACTATTGATAAGAAAATAGAAGAACAAATTAAACAAACATTGCTAGGTAGTAAAATGTATAGAGGTATAGAAAATAGATTTAAGCATATTGAAAAACATACGGAAAAAGAAGAAATTGCAAAAGATCAATTAAAGAAATTTGATCCTATTTCTGAAATAGGTAAGATTGTTAAAAGAAAAGAAAAAGAAATATCAGAGTTAGATGAAGAAGATAGAAAAGCTGAAATTGAAGATTTGAAAAATATGGCTAAAGAGGTAAAAGACCTTAAGATACAAGATAAGGTAAAGGGCGGAAACTTGTTTGAAAAATTGATGAGTAAAGTAAGTTCTCAGAAAACTAAATTGTCAAGTAGAACAAAATTTGTTACGAAGGCAACTCCTGAAGAGCAGAAAAATATAAGTGAAGTTACAAAGAAATATGCAAAAGGAGAAGATGCAAAGCAAAATAATAGCCAACAAAGCGAAACTACTCAAACTACTTTAGATAATGCTGAACGAAATTAACAAAAACAAATGTACTAATGAAATTACTAGAAAAAATTGCTAAAACCATTGACATAGTAAATTAAAGATGATAGAATATATACCGCTAATGGTAATTGCTAGAAATAGCATTTCCGTAGCGGTATATTAATTTTTAGGAGGTGAAATTTAAGTGCCAACAATTAATCAATTAGTAAGAAAAGGAAGAAAAACAACAAAGGCAAAATCTACAGCACCAGCATTACAACATGGTTATAATTCAATGAAAAAGAAATTAACAAATAAAAGATCACCACAAAAAAGAGGTGTATGTACAGTAGTAAAAACAGTAACACCTAAGAAACCAAACTCAGCTTTAAGAAAAGTTGCCAGAGTTAGACTTTCAAATGGTTATGAAGTTACATCTTATATTCCAGGGATAGGACACAATTTACAAGAACATAGTGTTGTTCTTATAAGAGGAGGAAGAGTAAAAGACCTTCCAGGTGTTAGATATCATATAATAAGAGGAACTTTAGATACAGCAGGAGTTAAAGACAGAATGCAAGCTCGTTCTAAATATGGAGCTAAAAAACCAAAAAAATAAAATTTAAAGAACGATAATCAAAATTTAGTGCTAACTCTTACTAAAATTTAAGGTGCTTAAATTTAGAATAGATAGCACTATACGGAAAAACAAAAGTTTTTCTGAGTACCGAGATACTAAAAAGATTAAGTATCAAAAAATATAAGGAGGGAAGAATAGTGCCAAGAAAAGGATATATAGCAAAAAGAGAAGTTTTACCAGATCCAATATATAATAGCAAAGTTGTTACAAAATTAATAAACAATGTAATGCTAGATGGTAAAAAAACAGTTGCTCAAAAAATAGTATATGATGCATTCGATATAATAAAAGAAAAAGAGCAAAAAGATCCATTAGAAGTATTTGAAGCAGCACTTAATAATGTAATGCCAGTTCTAGAAGTAAAAGCTAGAAGAATAGGTGGAGCTACATATCAAGTTCCAATAGAAATAAGACCAGAAAGAAGACAAACATTAGGTCTAAGATGGCTAGTTATATATAGTAGAAAAAGACATGAAAAAACAATGGCTACAAAATTAGCTGCAGAAATATTAGATGCAATAGCTGGAAATGGTGGAGCATTCAAGAAAAAAGAAGATATGCATAGAATGGCAGAAGCTAATAAAGCATTTGCACATTATAAATGGTAAAAAAATAGGTACACTAGTAATGTACTAATATTATATAAACTTACTAAAAAAGAAGTTGTATAAATATAATGAAAATAAAAAAGGAGGAAAAGCAAAAATGGCTGGAAGAGAATTTCCTTTAGAAAAGACAAGAAATATAGGAATCATGGCTCACATTGATGCTGGTAAAACAACAACAACCGAAAGAATACTTTTCTATACAGGTAAAACACATAAAATAGGTGAGGTTCATGAAGGTGCAGCTACAATGGACTGGATGGAACAAGAGCAAGAAAGAGGTATTACAATTACTTCTGCTGCTACAACATGCCAATGGTTAGGAAATAGAATTAATATTATAGATACTCCAGGTCACGTTGATTTCACTGTTGAAGTTGAAAGATCATTAAGAGTATTAGATGGATCAGTACTTGTACTTGCAGCAAAAGGTGGTGTTCAACCACAATCTGAAACTGTTTGGAGACAAGCTGATAAATATAGAGTACCAAGAATGGCATATGTTAATAAAATGGATATACTTGGTGCAGATTTCTTTTCATGTGTTGAGCAAATGAAAACAAGATTAAATGCAAATGCAGTTCCAATCCAATTACCAATTGGTGCAGAAGATAATTTCCAAGGAATTGTAGATTTAATAAAAATGAGAGCATTTGTTCATAAAGATGATTTAGGAAGAGAAATTGAAGAATGCGATATTCCAGAAGATATGAAAGCAGATGCTGAAACTTATAGAGCAGCAATGATAGAAGCAGCTGCTGAACAAGATGATGATTTAATGATGAAATACCTAGAAGAAGGAGAACTTACAGAGGAAGAGATTAAAAAAGGATTAAGAAAAGGAACAATAGATAATACTATAGTTCCAGTAACTTGTGGTTCTTCATATAAAAACAAAGGTGTTCAAGAGTTATTAAATGCTATAGTAGATTATATGCCATCACCATTAGATATACCACCTATAAAAGGTATAAATGAAGATGGAACAGAAACTGAAAGAAAAACAAGTGATACTGAACCATTCTCAGCATTAGCATTTAAAATAGCAACAGATCCATTTGTTGGAAAACTATGTTTCTTTAGAGTATATTCTGGTACATTAGATGCAGGTTCAACTGTATTAAATGCTACTAAGGAAAAGAAAGATAGAATAGGAAGAATTCTATTAATGCATGCAAATCATAGAGAAGATATAGAAAAAGTATATGCAGGAGATATAGCTGCTGCAGTTGGATTAAAAGAAGTATCTACAGGAGATACACTTTGTGATCCAGCACATCCAGTTATATTAGAGTCAATGGAATTCCCAGAGCCAGTTATAGATATAGCTATAGAGCCAAAAGATAAAGCAAATAGCGAAAAAATGGGTATAGCTTTAGCTAAACTTGCTGAAGAGGATCCAACATTCAAAACATATACAGATCATGAAACAGGTCAAACTATAATTGCAGGTATGGGTGAATTACACTTAGACATAATTGTAGATAGATTAAAAAGAGAATTCAAGGTAGAATGTAATGTAGGTAAACCACAAGTTTCTTATAAGGAAACAATTAGAAATAAAGTAAAAGTAGAAGGAAAATTCATTCGTCAATCAGGTGGACGTGGACAATATGGTCATGTTTGGTTAGAAATGGAACCATTAGAGCCAGGTAAAGGTATTGAATTTGAGAGCAAAATCGTTGGTGGTGTTGTTCCAAAAGAA
>CALXJL010000012.1 GCA_944388615.1 uncultured Clostridia bacterium | reverse complement strand
GTTGGGCATGATGTTATAGCTAAAATTTCATATTTTGCATTTTCTGATTTTGTTTCTCCTAATTTATCTTTTTCTGCTTCATCTACAATCTCTAAAAATTCTTCTCTAGATGTTGCATTTATTAATTTTTGTCTAAATGATTCATCCATTAATAATGTTGATAATCTACTTAATACATCTAAATGTATATTATCTTTTGTATCTGGTGCAGCAATTAAAAATAATAATTTTACTGGTGCACCATCTAAAGATTCAAAATCTACTCCATTTGGTACTACCATTGCAGCTAGACCTGGTTCTTTTACAACTGATGTTTTTCCATGTGGTATAGCTATCCCTTCACCTATACCTGTTGTTCCTTCCTCTTCTCTTGCAAATACCACTCTTTCATATTCGTTTCTGTCTGAAAGATTTCCTGACTTTTCCATTAAGTCCACCATTTTCTTAATGGCTTCTTGTTTTGTTTGCACTCCTGAATTTAACTCAATAGAAGTTAACTTTAGTAAATCTGTTATTTTCATTTGTTCCTCCCTTTTTATTTATATATTTTAAATATATACTATTTTCATAATTCTATTCAAATAGTATATTATTAAACGTTTTTAAGATTTCTTCTTCTGTTCCTAGATATTTTGATGCAGATGTTGCACTTCCAGCTGAAATTCCCAATTTTAATGCCTTTTTCATATCTCCATATTGTTGTAATCCTGCTATAAAACCAGCAACCATTGAATCCCCAGCACCTACTGTATTAATTATCTTTATATCTGGAGTTGGAGAATATATTACTTCTCCTTCATTTGTGATTAATGTTGCTCCTCTATTTCCCATTGATACTATCACATTTTTTGCTCCCATATCTTTTAATTTTTTTCCATAATGTGCAATATCTTCATTACTAGTTATTTCCCTATTAAATATTTCTGATAATTCATCTGTATTAGGTTTTATTAATAACGGATGATATTTTAATACATTAACTAATAAATCTCCTGTTGCATCAACTACTATATCTATATTTTTATTTTGTAATCTCTCACATATTTCCTCATAAATCGTTTTTCTGATATTACAAGGAATGCTTCCTGATAAAACTAAAATATCTTTTTCTTTTAAATTTTCTAATTTTAATATTAATTTATTTATATCATCCTGTGTTATATCTGGACCATTTCCATTTATTGCAGTTTCCTTATCTCCTTCTAATTTTACATTTATTCTTGTTTGTCCATTTTTTAGTTCTATAAAATCTGTATTTATCCCTTGCTTTTGTAACTGACCTGTTAATTCTTGTCCTGTAAATCCTGCTACAAATCCCATAGCTGTATTTTGTACATGTAATCTATTTAGTATTGTAGATACATTAATTCCCTTTCCTCCTGGTAATATCATTTCAGATTGTGATCTATTTATTTCCCCAATCTTTAAATTGTCTATTTCCATTGTATAGTCTAGTGCAGGATTAAAAGTTACTGTATATATCATTTGTTTTACCTCTTTCTTTATTTTACTTTTTTATATTATCATACCCAAATTTTAGTTACAATATTAAATTATATTATTTTTTTATATCATTGTACACATTATCCTCTAGCCAACTTCTATTTTCTCTAATATTTTTTCTAATTATTGTTGCACTTATAGGTACATGTTTTCTTTCATTATCAACTCTTCTATCTTCTATGTGCATATAATCAGCAACAGCTTTTCCATATTTTTCACTACTATAAAAATGAGTTACTTTTTCGTCTTTAATAATTTTTGTTAAATATTCCATTTGAATATTTACACTTTCTTCATCTAGTCCATATTGTTTAGGAGGATTTTTTGCAAATCTTATTTCAACACTTGGATACATCTGCTTAATCCAAGATGCTCTTTGTTCTAAACTAACATCTATTACGTCTGTTTCATATAATACTATAATAAATTTGTCCATCTCTTTTATTCCAGTTTCTATTAAGTATTCATGTCCTTTATGTAATGGTGCAAATTTTCCTATTGTAAACCCAATTTTCTCTTGCATATTTACTCCTCCATTAAATCTATTTACTACTTTTAATTTAAAGTCTCAAATTTTACATTCTTTCTGGCATTTCCATCCCCAATAATTCTGCTCCGTTTTTTAGAATACTTCCCACCATATAAGTTAAATAAAGTCTAGCGTTCTGCTCATCTTTATTATCACAAATAATATGTTTTTCATTATAAAAACTACTATATTTTTGACTTAAATCTATCAAATATCTTGAAAGTATTGATGGTTCATCTTTGTTTATAACATTTTGTAATATATTATCATAATTATAAATATGTTTTAATATTTCAATTTCTGTATTATCATTTAGTAAATCAAATTTTATATCAGTAAGTAATGGATGTTTATTTACTTTTTCTAATAAACTTTTTGTACGAACATACATATATTGAATATATGGTCCTGTTTCACCATTAAAATTCAAGATTTCATCCCAATCAAAAACTTCGTCTTTAATTCTACTATTAGATAAATCATTAAATATAATTGCTCCAACTCCAACTTTTTTAGCGATACTTTCTTTATTTTCTAGACTAGGATTTTTAGTTTCAATTATTTGTTTAGCTCTTTGTATTGATTCATTCAATAGATCTTCCAATTTAACAACAGTACCTTCTCTTGTTGACATTTTTCCTGTAGGAAGTAGAACCATCCCAAATGGTACATGTGTTAATCCTTTTAAGTACTTCTCATCTAATCCTAATAAATTGGCAACTTCAAATACTTGTTTAAAATGAAGTATTTGTTCATATGATGTAACATATAAAGCTTTGTCAAAATCATATGTTCTAGCTCTATATAAAATAGCAGCTAAATCTCTAGTTGCATAAGTTGTAGACCCATTAGATTTTTCTATTATACATGGAGTCATATTTTGTTCATCTAAAGGTATTATCTTAGCTCCTTCAGATTCTACTAATTTTCCTGTTTTTTCTAGAATTTCTTTTACTTCCCACATTTTATCTGAATAAAAAGCCTCACCATTTAAAGAATCAAATTTTACTCCTAATAGGTCATATACTCTTTGAAATTCTTTTAAACTAAGTGTTTTAAATTTATTCCATATTTCTGTACAATATTCATCTCCATCTTCTAGTTTTTTAAAATTGTCTCTACAATTGTTTAATACATTTTCATCTGCTTTACAAAGATTATTAATTCTTACATACATTTTAGTTAACTCATCAATTGGGTTATCTTCTATATTATACTCTTCTCCCCAAAGTTTATATGCTTCTATTAGCTTTCCAAATTGAGTGCCATAATCTCCTAAATGATTTATTCCTGTAACATTATATCCTAAAAATTTATAAATCTTATATAAACTACTTCCTATAACTGTTGAACGCAGATGTCCTATATGAAATTGCTTGGCTATATTTGGTGATGAATAATCTATAACTATATTTTTTCCTTTTCCTATATTTGAACTTCCAAATAACTCTTTTTTATTTTCAAATTCCTCTAAAACTGTTTTTATTAATTCTGTTTTATTTATAAAGAAATTTAAATATCCACCTTGAATTTCAACTTTTTCTATAATTTTTCCATCTATTTCAATTTTCTCTGCTATTTCATTTGCAATAACAGGAGGTGCTTTTCTTAAAGTTTTTGCAAGTTTGAAACATGGGAAAGCATAGTCCCCCATGCTTGAATCAGGTGGTATTTCTATAAAATTTTGTAATTCTTCTATACTAATCTGTGTAATATCCGATATTTTTTCTGCTATTTTGCTTTTAAAATCTAACATATTTTTCTCCTTTAATCTTCTACATATTTTATATTTGGATTAAATGCAATTATTGATTCAAAGATTATTGCTAGTAATAATAAACCAAAACCAAATCCTACACCTTTTCCAAATGCTTTTGATAGTTTAAATCTTGAAATTATTTGAATTATTCCTAATATCAACCATCCTATTATTGGAACAAGTAATAAAAGTAATAACCATGGACTAAATTTACAAACTTTTAAATATGTGACATCATTATATATTGGAATAATTGCTGCCCATCCATGGCGTCCTGCTTTTTTATACATAATCCATCTAACAGCTATTAAATATATAGTTATAACTAGCATTGTCATTAAAATGGTTTTAAATATTGTATTTGCTACTAACAATTTAAAAAATATAATTATTTTATTTGGTGTACTAATTTTTTGTACAACACTTTCTGCTATCTGATCTGGTGTATAGCCATCTTCCAACATTTGTTTCATTTCTTCTACATTCAAATCCTCTTCTAATATTTTTCTTGTTTCTTCAGTATCTAATGAACGTAAAAGATTTGTTCCAGCAGTTATAGTTTCTGTATCCACTCCTGTTTGAGCTTTAATTTCTGTAGCATTTTCTTCAATCATATCTGCTATTTCTTCATTTGTATATTCTCTAGATAATTCTTCATACATTGTAATTATTTCCACTAAACCAGCATCTAGAGATGATGTATCTATATCTTCTAGATTGATTGATTCTGGATCCACATCTTCTAAATATTCTCTTGCCTTATCTACATCTATACTATTAATGTTTATATTAGTTGCTGATACACTATTTGATAAACTAATTAATAATATTATTATAATAATTAATTTTAAACGTTTCCCTATGATTTTTCTCATTTTTTAATTCCTCCGTTTTTTGTGATTGTATTATCACATCATATACTAATATGCAATTATTTGACTTATTGTTTTTTTGATAGTATAATATAAAGTATACCGATTGGTATAAAAAATCAATATTCAGTCATGCAAGGAGGATAAGACAATGACAAGAATAAAAGTGTCTTTAAAGGGCCTGGAGGCTATGAAACGGGAACTAACTTCTTTAGAAAAGGAGTTAAGCAATCTCCAGAAAGCGAAAAATTCGACAATTTCTCACAAACGCCAAATTTCTGGTTCTTACGAACTGGAACAGGCAGAGGTGGATGAATGGCTATTATATAGCCAAATATCCAAACTCAGAGAAAGAATATCTAGCGCTGTTGTCATCGCAGATGAAGACAGCGCGACAGTGGTCAACTTCGGTGCTACTGTTGAGATTATCATCTCTGATTCTAAATCTGAAACAGAGATGCAGATACTTTTTTCTGATTCAGACGAACAGTCCGATTTAGTAAAAGTGTCTGCCAACTCACCTCTAGGAGAGGTGATATTCAGGCAGAAGCCTGGATATGTTGGAACTTATACAGTGCAGGGAAATACCTTCACTGTAGAAATCAAAAAAATTGAATATTGATTTGATGAGGCTCTCTTGTATGAGCCTCATTTTTATATTAAAACTATATGTCTATTATATCTTCCGCTTCCGTTACTGGAATAGCCCCTTCTTTAATAAGTATATTTGTTCCTTCAGAAGTCGGCACATCTATATTACCTGGAACTGCAAAAACATCCTTTCCTTGTTCTAACGCAAAATCAACTGTAATCATTGTTCCACTTTTCTTTCTTGCCTCTACCACTAAAACACCATTAGACAGCCCACTTATTATCCTATTTCTTTGTACAAAATTATTTTTTTCTATTTTGCTAAATGGTGGATATTCAGAAATAACCGCTCCATCATTTAAAATAATATTTTGGTATAATTTTAAATTTTCTTTAGGATAAATATTATCAAATGAACTACCTAAAACTGCAATTGTTCCACCTTTTGCTCTTAATGCTCCTATATGTGCAACTGAATCTATTCCTTTTGCCATTCCACTTATAATTGTTTTATTATACTTTGCTAAACTATATGATAATTTAGTCGCAGACCTAATTCCATATATAGAACATTGTCTACATCCGATTATTGCTATCATGTCTGTATATAATAACTTTATATTACCTTGTATGTATAAACAAATTGGTGGAGAGTAAATACTTTTTAGCTTTTGGGGATATTTTTTATCATATATATTTAATAATTGTACATTATTCATTTTCATATATGCAGCTATATTATTTATATTCTCCCTTAATTTACTATTTACAATTTCTTTTGCCAATGATACATCTATTTTTTCTAGTTTAAGTAATTCTTCATATGTAGCATTCCAAATATTTCGAATATTTCCAAAGTATTTTAATAATAATTCTAATCTATTATATCCTAAATTTTTTAATTTTGATAGCCATATCCAATAAAAATTTTCTTTCAAATTTTATACCTTCCTTTATATGCCTACCCCCATTTAATTTTATTTACATATCTTTACTTTATATTATTTTGTTCCTTTGTCGCTTTTATAACATTATTCATAAGCATTGCTATTGTCATAGGGCCAACTCCGCCTGGAACTGGTGTAATATATGAAACTTTTTCTTTTACATTTTCATAATCTACATCTCCAACTAATTTTCCTTCTTCATTCCTATTTATTCCTACATCAATTACTACAGCTCCGTCTTTTACCATGTTTTCTGTTACAAATTTAGGTTTTCCTATAGCAGCAACTAAAATATCTGCTGTTTTTGTTATTTCTTCTAAATTTTTCGTTTTTGAATGACATACTGTTACAGTAGCATTACTATTTAATAAACATTGCATCATAGGTTTTCCAACAATATTACTTCTACCTATTATTACTGCATTTGCTCCTTCTGTTTTTATTTTATATTCTTCTAACATTTTCATTATTCCAAATGGAGTACATGATATAAAAGTATCTTTTCCTAATACTAATTTTCCTACATTTATAGGATTAAATCCATCTACATCTTTAGCCCAATTTATTCTTTCAAATGCTTTATCTATATTTAGATGTTTTGGTATTGGACTTTGTAGTAAAATACCATTAATATCATCTCTTTCATTTAACTCATCTATTAATTCTATTAATTCTTTATTTGTAATATTTTCATCCATTAGAAATTCTTCAAATTCTATTCCCACTTCATCACAAGCTTTATTTTTGTTTCTTACATATACTTTTGATGCAGGGTCATTTCCAACTAATATTACTGCAAGTTTAGGATTTACTCCATTTTCTTTTAATTTATCTGCCTCTAATTTTAAATTTCCTCTCACTTTTTTTGCTAATTCTTTTCCATTTATTATTTCCATTTTTTCTTAAATGCTAGCTAAATCTTTAGCCAACATATCTCCCTTCATTTTATTTATAATTCTATTCTATTTTCAAATTTATTTTCCACCATTTTTCTAAGTTTATAATTCTTTTCCAATTCTAATTTAGGATCTTCGTTTTCAATTTTTAATGCAACACTTTGAACTGATTTTAGGATCTGCATATCTTCAAATAAATTTGCTATTTTAAATTCTGGAAGTCCATGTTGTCTTGTTCCAAAAAATTCACCACTTCCTCTTAATTCCAAATCTTTTTCTGCAATTATAAATCCATTATCTGTATCTTGCATTATTTTCATTCTCTGTCTTATAATATCTGATTTCCCCTGATATTTCAAGATACAATAAGATTGATATTCTCCTCTTCCTACTCTTCCTCTTAATTGATGTAATTGTGCTAGACCAAATCTTTCTGCATTTTCTACAATCATGATACTTGCATTTGGAACATTAACACCCACTTCTATTACTGTCGTTGACATTAGAATATCTATTTCTCCATTTTTAAATCTTTCCATTATTTCATCTTTTTCTTTTGGTCTCATTTTTCCATGTATGTATTCTAATCTATAATCTGAAAATACTTCTTTTTTGTATTTTTCATAAAGTTCTAATACTGATTTTGCATCTATTTCTTCATTTTCTTCCACTAATGGACATACAATATATGCTTGTCTTCCTTCATTTACTAATTTTTTTATAAAATTATTTACTCTTTCTTCCATTCCTTTTGTAACAGCATATGTTTCTATTTTCTTTCTATTTGGGGGCAATTCATCTATTATAGATATATCTAGATCTCCATATAATATTAATGCAAGAGTTCTTGGTATTGGTGTTGCTGTCATTACTAACACATCTGGATTATTGCCTTTAGAAGCTATTGTACTTCTTTGTCTTACTCCAAATCTATGTTGTTCATCTGTTACAACTAGCCCCAAATTTTTAAAAACCACATTGTCTTCTAATAATGCATGTGTTCCTATTAAAATATCTATTTCTCCATTTTTTAATTTTTCTAGTTTTAATTCTTTTTGCTTTTTAGTCACACTTCCAATTAATAAATCACACTCTATACCATATTTAGAAAGTGTAGATTCAAAACTCTCTAAATGCTGTGATGCAAGTATTGCTGTTGGTGCCATTATAGCTACTTGATAACCACATTTTACTGCTTTATATGCTGCTATAATAGATACTATTGTTTTTCCAGAACCAACATCACCTTGAAGAAGCCTATTCATTGGTTTTACATCTTCCATATCTGCATCTATCTCTTCAAGTACTTTAAGCTGTGCTTTTGTTAGCTTAAATGGTAAATCATTAATCACATCAGACATTTTTACGTTTTTATTAAAACTTATTCCTATTTGATTTTTTGAATATTTATTTTTTAGATGTAATAAACCAATCTGTACTGTTAAAAGTTCTTCAAACACTAATCTTTTTCGTGCTCTTTCAAATTCCTTAAAATCATTTGGAAAATGTATTTGGTGTATTGCTGTTTCTAGACTTTCTAAATTATATTCAGAAAGCAAATAATCAGGCAATGTTTCTTCTAATGTTCCATCTAGTGAATTCAATCCATTTTCAATTATTGTTCTAATTGTATTTTGACTAAGTCTATATGTACTTGGATATATAGGAATTATTTTCCCTGTATTTTTATTCGTTTCTTCACTATCATATACAGGAGAATTCATTTCCATTTTTCCATATTTCATATTAACTTTACCAAAAAATTTATATTTCTCTCCCATTTTAAATCTATTTTTTAAATATGATTGATTAAACCATGTTATTATCATTGTCCCCGTATCATCTCTAACTACTAATTTATAGATTTTCATTTTTCCTGCTCGTATTTCTGTCATTCTAGATACTGGAAAAACTTCTATTAACACTTCTTCTCCATCTATAAGTTCTGCTATTTTTTTTGGTTTACTTCTATCTTCATAATCTCTTGGATAATGGGAGATTAAATCTTCTAATGTGAATATACCTAGTCCATTTAAAAGTGTAACTCTATTTGGACCTACTCCTTTAACATATTTTACATCTTTTTTTAGATCAACCATTTATCTATACCTTTCCTTCATATTTCTTAAAATTAATTTTCGTACAGATATAATTATATTTATTTCTATATTACAAAATTTTCTACTTCTTCTTTTACTTTAGCTATAAAGTCCTTTACAGGGATGGCTCCTATATCTCCTTGTTTTCTATTACGTACTCCTACAGTTCCAGACTCCATTTCTTTTTCACCTAATACTAGCATATATGGAACTTTTTCCAATTGTGCTTCCCTTATTTTATAACCTATTTTCTCATTTCTATCATCTAATTCAATTCTTAAACCTTCTGATTCTAGTTCTTCTTGTACTTTTTTTGCATAATCTATATGTGCATCTGATATTGGTAATATTTTTACTTGGACTGGTGCAAGCCATACTGGGAATGCCCCTGCAAAATGTTCTGTTATTATTCCTATAAATCTTTCTATACTACCAAATATAACTCTGTGTAACATTACCGGTCTATGTTTTTCTCCATCTTCTCCTATATATGTTAAATCAAATCTTTCTGGCATTTGAAAATCTAATTGTATAGTTCCGCATTGCCAATCTCTACCTAAACAATCTTTAATATGAAAATCTATTTTAGGTCCATAAAATGCTCCATCGCCTTCATTCAACTCATATTCTTTTCCTAAATCCTTTAACACCTTTCCTAGTGCACCTTCTGCCATTTCCCACAATTCGTCAGATCCCATAGAATCTTCTGGTCTTGTTGATAATTCAATTGTATATTCAAATCCAAATTTACCATACACTTCATCAACTAGACTAATTACTCCTTTTATTTCTTGTTCAATTTGCTCTGGCATGCAGAATATATGAGCATCATCTTGTGTAAAACATCTTACTCTAAATAAACCATTTAATTCACCAGATTTTTCATGTCTATGAACTAACCCCAACTCTCCGGCTCTTATAGGTAATTCTTTATAAGAATGCATATCTCTTTTATATACAATCATTCCACCTGGGCAGTTCATTGGTTTTATTCCAAAATCTACATCATCTATTTTTGTTGTGTACATATTTTCTTTATAATGATCCCAATGACCTGAACGATGCCATAATTCTTCATTTAAAATCATTGGAGTTTTTATTTCTACATATCCATATTGTTTGTGTATTTTTCTCCAATAATCTTCTAAGATATTTCTTAAAACCATTCCTTTTGGCAAAAAGAATGGAAAACCAGGTCCTTCTGGTGACATCATAAATAAATCCAATTCTTTTCCTAATTTTTTATGATCTCTTTTTTTAGCTTCTTCTAGTTTATAAATATGTTCTTCTAGTTGACTGGCTTTTGGGAATGAAATTGCATATATTCTTTGTAACATTTTATTTTTTTCATTACCTCTCCAATATGCTCCTGATGAACTTAATATTTTTACTGTTTTTAATTTTCCAGTACTTTCAAGATGAGGTCCTGCACATAAATCTACAAATTCCCCTTGTTTATAAAAAGAAATTTCTTCTCCTTCTGGCAAATCCTCTATTAATTCTATTTTATATGGTTCATCTTTCATTAATTCTAATGCTTCATTTTTTGGAAGTACAAATCTTTCTATAGGTAAATTTTCTTTTATTATTTTTTTCATTTCAACTTCTATTTTTTGCTTATCTTCATCTGTAAATGGTTTATCCACATCAAAATCATAATAAAATCCATCATCAATCGCTGGACCTATTGCAAGTTTTGCATTTGGGAATAATCTTTTAACGGCTTGTGCCATAACATGTGATGTTGTGTGCCAATACGCTTTTTTTCCATCTAAACTATCAAATGTTAATATCTCCAATTTGCAATCTTTATTTATCTCATATCTTAAATCTTGTACTTGTCCATCTATTTTTCCTGCCATAGTCATTCTTGCTAAACCTTCACTTATTCTTTTTGCTACATCAATTATTTTGCTTCCTTGTTCTATTTCCATAATAGAACCATCTTTTAGCTCAACTTTAATCATAATATCACTCCTTCTTATTTGGGTAGTCTTGCAATGTATAAAAAATACCCCCTAGACATTTGTTTTATCAAACGTCTAGGGGTACATTTATATGCACGGTTCCACCCTTATTTTTTACTTAATTATAGCCTTTAACACAAGCAATGCGTCTAGTTTTGCTAGAAACAATGAGGTAGTTTTTCAAATATGTTTTTCTAAGTTAGCTTTCAGCCCATGACCAACTCTCTCTTAAGATAACCTTTATTTTACTTTGTCTCATTTATGTTTTTATCTATTTTTATTGCAATTATTATATATTGGTTTTTAGTTCATGTCAAGAGTGAGTGTCATTTTTTATAATCTTTTGAAACATATATGTTTTACATTCCCATTTCTTCTTTCATTTTCTTTAATTCATCTTCTACTGAAACAGATGCCCCAGCATATTTTTCTTCTAAAGATTCTACTGCATCATCTGGTTTACCTTCTAATTCAGCTATTGAATTTGCTTCATCTAGCATATGATCTGCTTTTTCTTCCATTCTTTCAAAGGCTCTCATAGAATTACTTGCATCATCCATAGAACCTGCCACTTTATTAATTCTCTCCTGAGTTTTTGCAACTGCCACTTTTGATTTAACATTTTTTCTACGTTGTTCCAATGTTTGAACATCTTTTGTTAACTTATCATGCATTTCACGCATTTTTACAGCATTCTCATGTGCTACATCATAAGACTTTTGTAAATCAATACCATTTTTTACATATTCTTGCTTTTTCGTTAAAAACACTCTTGCATCATCTTCATTATTAGCTGATAATGCTTTTCTAGCTAAATTATCATATTTATTTATTTGCTCATTATTTTCGTCCAATTCACGTTTTGTACGTTTTTCTTCTGCCATAACTCCTGCTGTTTCTTTTTTTACTTCTGCTAATTCTTCTGTTACTTTTCTCATATATTCGTCAATCATTTTTGCTGGATCTTCACATCTATCCAATAATGCATTTATATTTGCTGACATAATGTCTTTAAATCTTGTAATTATTCCCATATTATATCTTCCTTCCTATTTTATATTATTTTATTTATATTTGTCCTCTAAATCACTTGTGTCTTCTCCAAATGTTTCAAGTGGTTTATCCAATATTTCTTTTGTATATTCTTCTTTTTCTTTTTCTCTTTTAGCTTTTTGCTTTAAAATTCTATATATTATAATAACTACTACAACAATTCCGATAATAACTATCGCAACTTTAGCGAAATCCCAACCATTTGTTGGTGCACTCATAATAGATTCAGCAGTTTCTGAGAATGTATTTGAGATCATTTCCTCAATAGTTAGTGATGTATCATAATAATTCTTTTCAAAATATCCCCACAAAATACTAATTGCTTCATTATCCATTATTGTATCTGCACTATATCCACTTAAATACCTAAATTCTCCATCCATTTCATTTCTCGAGTCTAATTCACATTCAAAATATGCAAAAATAAAATGAGCTTCATCTTTAAATTTATTAGAATATACTGACTCCAAATATCCATCTGCTTTAGTTGCATTTAAAGTTGATCCATTCCAATATGTTTTTGAATATGGTACAAATAGCACATAAGGTTGTACACCAGTTTTATTATAAAAATCTTCAAGACCACTTATAAGTACATTTTTACTACTAATCCATCCTATATTATCTTCATACCAATCTGTTTTTGAAACAACTCCACTTAAAGGCTCTCTTTGTTTAGTATTTTTCGGTACATTATTTGATTCTCTGGATGACATACTTATTGCTGGTAATACTATAATCATTATAATAATTACTAAATATACAATTAAGGAAGTGTTGTGATAACCTGGTGGTCCATAATATCCACCTCCACCATAATAGTGATAATGAGAATGATGGGATCTTCCCCATGAAGAACCAAATCCTCCTGAAAATCCTCCTGATGATCGTCCTCCTCCTGAGAATCCTCCAGATGAATGTCCTCCGCCGAATCCGCCACTGCTATGGCCTCCTCCGCCACTACTTCTTCCCAATTCTTGTGACACCTCCCTCCTATATTTGCATTATAACATTATATATTTTATTAATCAATATAAAAATTACAGGTATAATAATTACATTTATTCTATAATTACTATACCTGTATTAAAGTATAACTTAAATTTTATATTTTTATTAAAATAATTGTTCCTTTAGGTTTATTATGCATTGCTTTTATTGTACCTCCATGCATATTAACTATTGTTTTAGCTATTGCAAGTCCAAGTCCATTTCCTCCAGTTTCTCTTGATCTAGCTTTATCTTCACGATAAAATCTATCAAATATATGCTCTAATCCCTCATCACTAATTCCTATACCAGTATCTTGAATTTCTACATTACATTTTCCATCTTTAAAATATGTTTTTATTGTTATTAAATCTCCAACATTAGTATATTTTATTGCATTATCTAAGATTATTATCATAAGCTCATTTATTTTACTTATATTTGCATTTATTGGTTTATTACACCTTAAATCAAATTCAATTTTTTTCCCTTGCATTTGTGCAATCTCAATATATGGTTTAGAAATATCATCAATTAACTTATTTATATCTACAGACTCTTTTTTTAATTCTTCTTTACTATTATCTGCTCTTGCTAAATCCATTAATTCTTTTATAAGTTTTGTTAATCTCCTTGTTTCTTTTAATGTTAAATTAATATCTTCAGATTTATCTATTATTTTTTCATTAGGTTGTGTTAATAATAGTTCTTGTTTTGCCTGTATAATAGTTAGTGGTGTTCTTAATTCATGAGAAGCATTTTGTACAAATTCAGTTTGTCTACGATATGATTCTATAATTGGTTTCATTGTTCTTTTAGATAATATATAACTAAGTCCAATAGATATAACAACTAATATTGATGTTCCTAATACTAATATATTTAATATGTTTTCTAATGTATCTACTTCTCCATCTACATTTACCAATACTTGAATATACATTTTCTCTTCATTTTGAACTGTTTCAAAATTTATACATCTATATGAATACTGTTCTCCTATTTGAATATTATATATATTTCCTATATTGTTGAAATTAAATTTAATATCATCAATATAATTGCTAAAATTTCCTAATTCATCCTCGTTTTTTATATTTCCATCTATATCTCTTTCTATAAAAATCAATCTTGGATTTAATTCTATTTCATCATCTCTTCTATTTGCCCTTCTATCTGGGATATCATTTGGTTTTTCTATTGGTTCATGTTCTTCTCCAAACCTTTGTATAGCATTTTCCAACATCATATCTACATCTTTATATAATGAATGAAGAACTTGATTATATATAATGAAATCAAATATTAATAAAATTAATGTGAATATAATAAAATTTATAAATGTATTTTGTATTAATTTTTTTGTTATTATAGTATCTTTATATCCAATAAGATATTCTAGCATATCAAATTGTTTTCCTAGTAGTATTACTTCTCTTTGATTAATTGTAACCTGTCTTGTATCTAAATTCATTATCATATCTTTAAATTTTAATATATTAGGTCTATAATTATTTTTACTTCTTCTAATTATAGCCTCTAATCTTGCTAATAATTCCTTACTTTCAAATGGTTTTACTAAATAATCATCAGCCCCATAGTTAAATCCTTTTAATTTATCTTCTAATCCATCTTTTGCTGTAAGAATTAATACAGGTGTAAAAATATTTTCTTCTCTTAGTTTTTTTAAAACATCATATCCAGACATTTCTGGTAACATTAAATCCAAAATTATTATGTCATATATATTTCTTCTAGCTAATAAATATCCTCCGCTTCCAGAATATTCTTGCATAACTTCATATTTACCCGAAATACATTGCTTTATTGTATCTGATAAAATTTTGTCATCTTCTATTATTAGAACCTTCATAATAGCCTCCAATATTATTGTGTTATTTCAACATTTGCACTCATTCCTATTTTTATTTCTTCATCACCTTGAAATTCTATAGTTACAGTAAATTTACCACCACTTGCAGTATTACTTATTTTTGTAACATTTCCTGTAATCTTCTTATCTTCAAATGCTGGAACTTCTATTTGAGCTTCTTGACCTATGCTTATTTCATCTATTATGCCTTCATCAACTTGTATTTGTACTGCTAAATTATTATTAGAAGATATTTGTACATAGTGTTCTGATGTACAAATATTATTCACGTCTGGAATATTTATTTCATTAATAACACAATCATATGGAGCTACCAAATATGTTCCATTACTATATTCTAATATATTATCTCCTGCTTGTAAAGATTGGTTTTCTTCCACAAAACACTCTTCCAAATAATAAGTCGCATGTAATTCTATATTTTCAGTCAAAGCAGATATAATTTCTGCTGTAGTTTTTATTATTGAATTAGTAGTTTGAGTGTTTCCTTCAGAATTCATATTCTCTGTTCTTTGCTCCAATGGCATATCATAAGCAGTATTATCTTCTCTAAAATAGAAATATAACATTACTGATAAAATTATAATTAATAATATTATAACAACTATTTTTAAATCAATCTTATTCTTCACTTTTATTCTCCTTTTTTATGCGTTTTTAGTTACATATATTCTATATGTTCGAACATTTCCATTTTCAGCTGTTACATAAATCAAGATTTTATTATTACCCTGTTTTAGATTTTCATTACCATAGATATTTACTGTGGCATTTTCATCTTCTTTATTTGCAATTACATCAATACTATCTACATCATTTTCTACTGTAAGAAAATATGTTGTATTGTCTTTTTGAAATTCTCTATTTAATGTATATCCATTTATATATAAATCACTTAAATAATTATTATCTGATCCATTATAAGTTATCACTTCTCTCGAAGTATTTGACATATTATTCTGTTGTGTACCTGTTTTTTCTATAACATTTGTTTTTTCTGTATTTTGTAGATTAGGAATATTAGCATTGGAATTGCTTTTCTCTTCCTCTTTTTCAGTTGTAACTGGATTTTCATTCTGTAATTTCTCATCTTCACTATTATTTTCCGGTTCATCAATTTGCTCTATTATTGTTATTTGAATATTTAACTCTTCTTTTTCTTCTATGTCATTATTATTTATTATTTTTGCTACCAAATTTATTTTATCACCTATATTAACATCTTCTGGTATTACATAATTTAATTTTATTTCACTTAAATTAGTTTCTAATTTATTTATTTGTATATTAATCTCATTTTTTTGTTTTTCTACTTCTTCCAACACATCATCTTCTATAATAATATCTTCTATATTCGTATCTGAAACTAATTCAAATGTAAAATCTTCAAATTTTATTTTATCTAATTCTATTGATAATTCTAATATGTCATTTTTTGTTAACTCTGTTTTATTAACTTCAATAAAATTATTTTCATTGTCATCTGCACCCAAAACATTTGTTATTGGTATTAGCATATATAATATTATACCTATAATTAATATTACACTTATATATCTTTTTTTCATAACAAACCTCCTTTTTCTCTTTATTCTGCATGTAATGCATCAATTGGATTTAATTTTGATGCTTTGTTAGCTGGAAATATTCCAAATAAAACTCCTATTAAAGCACTAGAGAAAAATGCTATTAATACTATAACTGTGCTTGGTGAAAATGTATATCCCATATTTCCTAAAAGTGTTCCAACACCTATTCCAACTATAACTCCTACTATTCCTCCACAAATACATAAAACTAAAGCTTCTATTAAAAACTGTACTAGTATATCTTTTCTTTTGGCTCCCAAAGCCTTTCTAATACCTATTTCCTTTGTCCTCTCAGTAACAGAAACAAGCATAACATTCATAACTCCTATTCCACCAACAATTAAGGAAATACTAGCAATTCCTCCTAATAATAAAGATAATGTATTATTTACGCTTTCCATAGTATTAATCATAGATTCTTGAGAAGATACACTAAAATAATCTGTTGTTATTCCTAATGTAGAAGATATATAATTTTCAACTAATGATATAGTATCATCTGTCAAATCCTCATTAGACATTTGTAGATACAAATTATTAATACTTGTATCACTACCCAAATATTTTGCAGTTGTAAATGGAATAATTATCATATCATCTACATTACTTCCCATTGAACTACCTACTGCAGTAATAACACCAATTACAGTATAATTATCTCCATCTATTTTTATTTTTTCGCCAACTGGATTAGTTGAATCAAATAGTGTTGTTGATATATCATTTCCTAGTAAGCATACTTTACTATTATTTTCCAAATCTATAGTTGAAAGTAATCTTCCATTACTTATAGTCAAATTTGTTACATTCATATATTCTCCGTGTAGTAGCTATTATACTTGCTCTTTGAGATACTGTAGTTCCCCTACTAACTGTAGCACTTACATTTTTATATGGTGCTATATTTTCAATATTATAAATCTGTAACAATTCATCTATACCGCGAGTAATCCATACTAGTATCACTTGATTGTATATTAAGTGTTAAAATATTTGTACCGTAAAGATTGTACTTGAGATGCAACTTGATCTGAAGTTCCATTTCCAAGTCCAACTAATATTATAACAGAAGCTATTCCTATAATTAATCCTAACATTGTTAATATAGATCTCAATTTATTATTTTTGATATTTTTCAATGCTCCTTTTAGGATATTTGTGAATTTTGTCACATCTATACCTCCTCATATAATTTGCCATCTGATATTTTTACAATTCTTTTGGCTCTTTTTGCAACATTTATATCATGTGTTATAAGAACTATTGTCTGACCATTATTATTTAGTTGTTCTAATTCGTTCATAATATCAATACTTGTTTTTGAATCTAGAGCACCAGTTGGTTCATCTGCAAGTATTATTTCTGGGTCACATGCTAAAGCTCTTGCTATTGCAACTCTTTGTTGTTGACCTCCTGATAATTGTGTTGGTAAATGCCCCTCTCTTCCTTTCAATCCTACCTTTTCTAGTAATTTATAAGCGGTTTTCTTGGATTCCTCATTTGATATTCCTTTATAAACTAATGGAACTTGTATATTTTCTACTGCTGTCATTTTATTTAATAAATTAAAATTTTGAAAGATAAAACCTATTTTTTTATTTCTTATCTCTGCTAGGTTATTATCAGAAGCGGTTTGCACTTCAACATTATCTAATATATATTTACCACTATCTGGTACATCTAGTAATCCTAATATATTCATTAATGTGGACTTACCTGAACCTGATGGACCTATAATAGATACAAATTCGCCTTTTTTTACTTTAAAATTAACATTATCTAGTGCCTTTATAGTTTCTCCTCCAAGATGAAAACTCTTATTTATATTTGTTAGCTCTATCATATTTACCTCCTATGTTCATGAATTAATTATTAGGTCCTGACGGTCTACCTTCACCCATATTCATTTCCATATTAGGCATACTGCCGCCACCATCTTGCATTCCTCCCATCATACCTCTTTGACCTCCCATGCTCTCTCTTTCGTCACTAGAACTACTACTCCTTATTGTATTTTCTGTTACTGTTGTAGTAATCTGAATTTTTTCTCCGCCAGTTAATCCGTTAGTAACTTCTACATATTCATCATTTGATATTCCTGTTTCAATTTCAACTTCCTTAGTCTGACCACCATCATCCACAACAACAACATATTTTTTATCATCACTAGTTTTAACCGCATTAATTGGCACTGCAATTACATCATTCAATTCCTGTAAAATTATTGTGCAAGATGCAGACATTCCTATTTTTGCATATCCATCATTTTCAAACTGAACTTCCACACCAAATGTACTTCCACTTGCCATATATGTGCCCGAAGAATCTATTTTTGTAATTTTTCCTATATATGTTTTTGTTTCATCAGCTGTTAATGTAATTTCCACTTCTGTATCTAAATTTACATCTATTATTTCATTTTCATTAATGCTTAATGAAAGTAATAGATTTGTTAAATCTTTAATTTCTACATAATTATCTGAAGAAGCCTTAGTTCCAGTCTCTGGTACTAAATAGCTTGAAATAACACAATCATATGGTGCTGTTAGATATGTGCCATCTGTATATTTAAGAATATTCTCACCTGCTTTTAAAGTATCATCTTCTTCAATACACATTGTCTCAAAATACTTTGTAGTATCCAACGCAATTTTTTCTGTTGTTGCAGTTTGTATTTCTCCACTACTGGTCAATGTCTTTTTTATTGTTTGAGTTCCAACAGTCTGTTCTTCAACTGTTGTCTTAGTAGTAGATGTATCTGTATTTAGCCCTACTTGTTTTCCTATATTAAAAGTTGCAACTGAAATAATTACTATTAAAATTATAAAAAATACTATCTTTTTGCTCTTCTTCATTTTCATATCCTTTCCTAATTATTATTTTAAGTATTAGATTCTTCTGTAGTACCTGCTTGTGAATCTTCTACCGTATTTCCATCCATATCTCCTCTTTGAGGTCTATTCCCACCATTTCTAAAATTCTCGTCCATTACCATGTTTCCATCCATTTGTGGTGGTTCTCCCATATCTCCTCTTCTCATATTATCTTCTTGATCATTTTTTAATACCATAAAAACTGCGGTTGCAATGATCGCTCCTATTAGAATTCCAATTATTAAAGTTAAGATTTGTTTTTTCATTTTTATTTTTTCCTCCTTTTTATTTATTGATTGTATTATAATTTCTTAACCTTAAATAATCCTTAAAATTATGTGAATAATTTGTGAACTTTGCTATAATACCTAAAAGAGGTAAAATAACGTTTTTGTTATTTTACCTCTTTTTCTTTTTTGCAAGTTAAGTTTATTTTCCTATAATCATCTCCTGTATCAATCTGACTTTTTTCATTGTTTCTCCTTTATTTAGCACAAAAGAACTGCGATATATATCATCTTTTACAGCTTTAGGAATACCAATTATTATACAAACATTGCGCTTTGCAAATGTTGTAAAAACAATGTTTGAATCCAATTTGGTTGAGTAGCCTTTAAACACCAGATTATACTCCTTATTCGGAATAAAATCAAAAGTGACAGCTTCCTCGATCTCGCCATTTCTTATAATATCCGCAATTATCATATTATCTGATTTTTTTACATACTCCCATTTAGTAGCTATCAGAGTATTTTCTTTATTCGCTTCTATTAGAAACTGCAGATACAATTCATGCGCTTCTTCCCACGGATAAAAAGTACCTTTTGCGGTTATTACACCGCTTACATCAACTTCTACTACCCGATTTGTACTTGTTGCAAGCACCTCTTCTTCCTTGTTGAAATATCCTACTACAAGCAAATCTTCACTTAATGGTTCTCCTGATAAAATGTTAACAAATGCCATTTTTAAGTTGTTTTTTGCTATCCACCAATCCGTAATTTGAGATCTTTTTAATTGTCTTAACTTTGACATACTTTCACTCCTTTTGAATTCGCACTAAACAGTTTGGAATAATTACTTAAAACTCTTTCTTTACTTTACTTGCTTTTTGTTTCCCTCCTTAAAATAATAATTTTATAATATTGCCTATATATCCCCCTGTAAAAAAGGATAAAAGAATTAACATAATAATTTTATCATTTTTATACTATTTTTTCAACATTATTTCCGGAATCTTATATTTCTTTTTTCATATTTTATTCTTATTAAAATGCAATGGGAGTATGGAAAATTTCTATTAGTTATTGTATAATTCTATTAGAAAGTTGTAGGAGGTAAAATTAATAATGAAGATTGGTATAGATATTGATGGTTGTATAAATAACCAGCATGATTTTGTTATAGATTATGCCACTAAATATATCTGCGAAAAAAAATTACCCTATAATATACAAAATTTTAAAGATGAAAATACTGAAGAAATATTCAAATGGAATGAAGAAATCGCACATGATTTCTGGGAAAAATATCGTCAAAATTTAGTAAAAGAAAATATTAGACCATTTTGTAGTGAAGTCATAAATAAATTATATGATGAAGGAAATGAAATTTTTATAATTACATCAAGATATGATGGTGATTTATGGTGGGATTCTAAAAGTAGAGATAATGTACAAAGTATTACAATTAGTACATTAAAAGAACAAGGTATAAGATATACAAATATTATATTTTCACAAGATAAATTAGATACTATAAAAAAATATGATATTCAAATAATGTTAGAAGATAATTTGAATAATATTGAAAGAATTAGTAATTTAATACCAGTATTTATCATGAATAATACTTATAATACATCCATACAAAATAAAAATACTATAAGATGTTATAGTTGGTATGATTTTTATAATAAGTTCCACAAGTTTAATTCAAATAATAAAAATATTTTAATATTCGCAAATAAAAATTGTGATAGGTATCTAAGAGGTTGTGAATTAGTAGGATTAAATGCAACAGTAAGTGATTCTATATCTAATTTATCATCATTTGATGGTTTAATACTTGTTGGTGGAGGAGATTTGGACCCAGAGCTTTATGGACAAGTTAATACTAAAAG